>CAVAUO010000050.1:0-11803 GCA_963591685.1 Escherichia coli | reverse complement strand
GTTGACGTGAGATTTTGCCGCAACCGTATCGTCGTTGGATCTGTTGCGCGCACGCTGAGCTTCCTCTTCCTTTTCTTGCGCTTTCTCAAGCTCAAAGGGGCTTGGTGCCGCTTCGGAGAAGCTTGCGGGATTGGGGTGTTCGGTGGAACCACACACGGGGCAAGGTGCGTCTTTTTCAAGCTTGGTTGCAAGCGCCCCAACCAGCTCGAGGCTTTGAAGGTTTTGCATGTGCACAAACTCGGCATGGGCTTGCTCGTATGCTCTGGTTGTTTTTACCAGTATTAGCACTTTTTGGGCGTGCTGCGCTTGGGCGCGTTCTATGTCGGAGAGCAGATTCGCTCGAGTTTCCAGTTTGATTGCGACGAGCGCCTTTTCGGAATGCAGACGTTCAAGCTCGCCCGATGCCTTCTCCAGTGCGCGTTCAACGGGTCGGAGTTCGTTTATCTTTGCTTCAATCTGCTCATAGGCGCTCTTTTTCGAGTCTGCTTTCGCACTTGCGCATTGAGCGGCCTTTTCAGCTGCATCAAGCTCATGGGAGAGCTTTTCGAGCTCATGCTCCATGGCTTTCAGGCGTCTAAGCTTCTCAAGGTGTTCCTTTGCGGCGCTTTCGGTTTCCTTTTGCTTGTTAAGGGCTTGTTTTGCCCTCTCAAAAAGGACGTCGGCGTCTTTGAGGGACTCGATTTGCAGCCCGAGCTTCTCGAAAGCCGTTTGGGTTTTCACCTTATCGGTTTTTAGATCCTCTGCTTTTTGCAGGAGTTCTTTTAGGTGGTTTTGGTCAGCCGAAAGTTCGCGCACGATGTCTTTCAGGCGTTCAAATAAGGGGAGGCTTTTTTGCAGGCTCAGTATCGAGGCTGAAAGCGCTTCCTCTATGGGCTTGTTTCCTTGTGCTTTATTCGCCTTTGCCTTGGCTTCGGGCAGTTGCTCGCTGAGCTTTTGCTCCTGTTGCTGGGCTAAAAGAAGGTTCTTGCGCGTACTTTCCAGGGTGTTTGCCTGGGTGATCAGTTGCTTTGCCTCATCGCTTGCGCTTTGGGCCGCTTGCCTTTTCTGATTAAGCGCAAGTGTCAGGGTTTCGTCTTCCTTGGCCTGCTTTTTCAGGGCGTCGTTTAACCAGGGGCCTATGAGCAGCCCCTCTTCCAACCGTGTTTTTCGTTCAAGGTCGCGCTCGCTGCCTTCGGTGAAGACGGCGCTTTTCGCTGCGTTGGCGATTTCCTTTTTCGCATCGGAGAAATCGGTCTCGAGTTTTTTGCGCTCTTCGTCGAGCTTCTCGGAGAAAAGGTTGTAGGGCAAGGTGTTGAAGAGCTTTCGGAAGATTTGGCTTCGATCTTTGGTGTCGGCTACCAAGAGCTTCCTGAAATCTCCCTGCGCGATCATCGCGATTTGCGAAAACTGCTCGCGATCAATGCCGAGCAATTCGGTGATCGCGTTTTTAACCGGGGCTTCTTTTGTGAGCACCGGCTTGTTGGGCCGGTGGAACTCAACGCCTGCCACTTGCTTGGTGAGACCGGTGCCGCGCGTCTTGGGGCGCAGGTACTCAGGGTTGCGGCGAATCAGGTAGCGCTCGCCGTGGAACTCGAACTCAAGTTCCACATAGGTTTCCGTTCCGGGCTCTGCGAAATCGCTTCGGAGCGTTTTGCTTGCGCGCCCGCCCTTGCCGCCGCCGTCTGAGGCCGCGCCGTACAGGGCGAAGCTGATGGCATCGAAGATGGTTGTCTTGCCAGCTCCGGTGTCGCCGCAGATCAGGTACAGGCCGCCCTTTCCAAATTTGGACAAAGGAATCTCTATCTTTCCTGCGTAAGGTCCGAAGGCGCTGATGATTAGATTGAGGGGTCTCATTGACCTTAGGCCTCCTTGCCCGTCGAGGTGATTCGCTGGCTTTCGTTCATGAGCTTCAGTGCTATGTTTGCTTGCTCGTCGTTCATTTCCTTGCCTGTTTGTTCTTTGAAGAAGCTGGTGAAGAGCTCGGAGGGATTTATCGACGACACGTCGTCTTGAACAGGCGTTTTGCTGTTTGCGCTTGCCGAGAGTGCCTGCTCTTTGCTAAACGACATCAGGTTGGGATACATCGTTCGTAAGCGTGCTTGCGCGTTAAGGGGCAGCACCTCATCGGTGAGCGTAGCGTGAATGTAATCAAAGGATTTTTCCAAGATCGATTCATCGGTCAGGTCGGCCAAGCATCCCTTGATTTGTCGCAAGTCATGTTTGATCGGATATTCGACGAGTTCGAAGTTTACGCAGCTGTTTTTTTCTTCCGTTGGCGTTTCTGCTTCTTTCGGGCCAAGTTCAACAAGCGCCGCTGACTTCGATTGCCTTGATTCCGAGATCGAGTATTTGAGGAGCGAGCCAGCGTAGCGGCACTCGTTTCGGCCGATGCGCTGTGGACGGTGGATATGGCCCAAGGCAACGTAGTCGAATGCCTCGAAAATGCTGGCATCCACATTGTCGAGCCCTCCCAGGTTCAGCTCGGATGCGCTCCGCTCGGTTTGCTGTCCCTGCGCAGTGACGAATTGGTGGGCAACAAGGATATTGCGTTTAGCTGGATCGAGCTTGCAGTTTGAAAGCACGCATTCGAGTGCGCGTGTGTAGTCGGTTTGAATGTCCGCGTCGGGAAAGAAGGGGCGTACCTGCGCAGGCTTGAGGAAGGGCATGAGCCAAAAGCTCACCGGTCCGAACTCATCTTCGAGTTCCACCTCGTGCACTTGTCCGTTGAAAAGGGGAGGGAAGTAAACCCCCTGCTTTTCAAGGATACTTTGAGCGTAAGCCACGCGCTCGGCCGAATCGTGGTTGCCTGGGATGGCCAGCACCTTGACCATGCGTGCTACAAGCTCGCTGATGAACCAGTCGACGAGCTGAACCGCCTCGGCGCTTGGGGCTGCTTTGTCGTACAAGTCGCCAGCGACAACGACAGCATTCAGCTTTCGGGTGCTTACAATGTCCAGTATCCCCTCAAGGGCGAAGCGCTGGTCGTCGAGCATGTTGAAGCCGTTGACGATTTTGCCGATATGCAAATCGGATAGATGCAGGAACTTCATGTGCGCGTCCTCTCGGGGCGATCGGGTTTCGTTTACGTGCAGCGCAGTTTTGCAATGGGTGCGATCATCTCGTCCGTTCCCTGTACGGATGTTTCGTTGCTGTAGCGCGCCCATGTTCTGTGCAGCGGTTTGCTGCGTGGGCGGCCGGCGAGTATAGGTGGGCGAGGCTACAGCATGCTGGTAAGCGGACCTTGGCTGATGATGCTCACCTTCTGCGTTGCGCGGCTTAGAGCAGTGTAGAGGCGGCAGCGCGACAGCTCGTCGCCCGCGTAAGCTTCCTGCTGCGCATCGGCTATGAGCACCTGTTCGAATTCCAGGCCTTTCGCCAGGGCAACATCCATTACCAGCACGCCCGATTCGGGCAGCTCATCGCGTTTGTCAAGGAAGATAGCCGGGGTGTCATCAAGCCATTTAGCCATCCACTTCACTCGACTTCTTTCCGCAACGATGACGGCCGCCAGCCCTTCGACTTCTTCGTTCATGCGCTCGATTTCCTCGCGCACGGCCACTTGGTACTCATCGGTGCTAAGGCATTCCTTGATGCTCGGCTCGTATCCAGGTCGTTGGATTGAGGAGGTTTTGATGCGTTCGTCTGCGGGCATAAGTCCGGTGAAGAGCTTGGTGATTTCGGGGCTTGAGCGGTAGCTGGTCATGAGCTGGCATTCGTGAACCTCGCCACGTGCTGCGCTGAAGATTTGGCGAATCTCGTCGAAGCTTGCGGTGCCTGCCTTGATGGCTTGGTTCGGGTCGCCGAGCAAAAGGAAATGCGCGTTGTTGAAATAGCGCGCCAAAACCATCAGTTGAGCGCAGGAGTAGTCCTGCACCTCGTCCACCATGACGTAACGTGCGCTGCGCTTGCTGCCGCCTGCAAGCGCAAGCTTGAGGTAGAGCCACTCGGCACTGTTGAGCGCTTTCTTCTTGAGCATGCGCATGCCGATTCGGTCGATGCGCAGCCAGTCGCCGTTTTCGATCGCTTCCTCGATGGGTACATAGCGATCTTTCAAATAGGTGAGTGCGTAATCTTGGAACTCGGTATCGCTAGACGGCTGGATGGGCATGCCGAAGACACGCATCATCTCGTCGTGGTCCAGGTCCATCATCGCGTCGAAGGTGTCCTCGCTGCGCGAGAGGCGCTTGATGCGCTGCGCCAGGCGTTCGTGAAGTTCGTCTGCGGTCAGCGCGGCGTGATGCGGGCCTGTAGGGATGGACTTGAATTGTCGGTAAGCGTTGCGTGCCGTAGATGCGCTGAGCACCACCTCGTCGTCGATCTTCAGGTCGGCGAAGTCCCTACCGTCCAGCACAAGATCGGGAAGAAGTTCGTCGATCAAGCGAAGTTCGTCTGCTCCTCCCTGCTTACCAAGATCGCGGTTGTCGAGTTTGAGCGTAGCCATGAGGTCGTCCCAGGTGAGGGTCTGCGGATTTTCCTCGCCCATATCGGGTAGCACGTTATCGATGTAGCGCTGGAAAACGGAATTGGGAGTTAACAGGTAAACGTCGCGTGGGCTCAGGTTCTCGCGTTGTTGGTAGAACAGGTAAGCGATGCGCTGCAGAAGGACGCTGGTCTTGCCTGATCCGGCGATTCCGTTGACCAGAAGAACGTCAACATCGTCATGGCGCACGACCGTGTTTTGCTCACGTTGGATGGTGGCGGTGATGTCGCTGAGCTTGTCGTTGCGTCCGCGTGCCAACGAGGCTAGCAGCAGCGGGTCCTCGATGGCAACGGTGGTGTCGAAGTAAGCATTTAGCGTGTCGCCCTCGATGTCGAATTGGCGCCGGCACAGAAGCTCAGCTTCGATCGTACGTCCGTTTGCGCTGTAGGAGGTTTTGCCGTTGGCTTGGTTGTAATAAGTCTCGGCAATGGGGGAGCGCCAATCGACGATGAAGTGGCGGCGTTTCTCATCGGTGATGCCTGCTGCACCGATGTAGATGTCGCGCGCGGGAGCGCCAGGGCGCAGCTGCAGGCTCACCTTGGCGAAATAAGGTTTCTTCATAAGGAGGTTTGCCGTATCGAGCCTCTGGGCGTCCATGTCGTTGGCCAGGTTGTATTCATCGATGATCTTGTGCATGGCTTCGAACTCGACGTAGGTTTCAAGGTTGACGCCGTTACCGAAGTCGACGAACAGCTCGTCGAGCATGTTGGCCTTGTCGCCTCGCGCGGATTTCAGGCGCTCGTCCAAGGAGTGGGCGGCGTCGTTGGCGATTTCCTTCAGCTTCTTGTAGGTTTGGCTTAGGTGCGCCTGTTCTTCGACGAAGATGGGGTCTTCGCGGTTGGCTTTGTCGGCGTTCAGTTCGTTGTCGTGCTTAATGCTTGCCATCGAATCGATTCCTTTGGTTGGTTGGGTTGCACAAGAAACTAAAGCCAGCGTTTTGATTTGAGCGGAGGGCTCTTTGATTGCAGGAGAGGTTTCCGGCTGCTGGCTTCCTTGGATTTTCGGAATGAAAATTGTAGCAAGCGTCTGTTGTTAGCAGAGGCCTAAGCCAAAAGAAAGTAAAGATGAAACAAAAAAGGAGTCCTTTCGGACTCCTTAAATTTTTACTGGTGTCGGAGGCGGGATTTGAACCCGCACGCCCGGTAAATGGGCACTAGCACCTCAAGCTAGCGTGTCTGCCGTTCCACCACTCCGACGTGTGCGTTGCAGCGAGATAGATAATACCAAAACCGCAACCGATGGCAAGTACTTTTTTAAATTAATTGCCACCATTGATGGTTCCCTGAGGGAACACGACCATCAAAACAATCAGAGACACGAAGAAGATGACCGCGAGAATAATGGTAATGCGGTCCAGGTTCTTCTCGACGATGTTGGATCCCTGCTGGTTGTTGTAGATATTCGCAGCGATGGCATCGGAGATACCCGTGCCCTTGCCGGAATGCAGAAGAATGAAAATGATCAAACCAATGCCCGAGATGATGAGCAATGCAGTGAAAATAATTGCGGGGATCGACACTTCGAACTCTTTCTAAATGTTAGTTGCCATACGAAATTAGTATTATCGTCACTCAAGGCATGAACGTCAAGCGGAAACCCAAGCGGTCTTAACAAAAAAAGACCACCAAGCTAAACTTAGTGGTCTTAAAAATTCTGGCTCCCCGGGTAGGTTTCGAACCTACAACCCTCCGGTTAACAGCCGGATGCTCTGCCGTTGAGCTACCGAGGAATACGGTGTCTTTCGACGCAAGACAGTATTATAGGCATTAAACGCTTCGAGGCAAGAAGAAATTTCAAATAATTTTCGAGACGGTTTATTTCGTGCTATTTCCCCTGGTTGCGAGCGCTTTTTTTGAAAGCAAAAGCGTGGTTACGACCATCGCGAATGCCACTATGGTGAACACCGCTCCCGCGCCGCCTGCGTATTGGATGCCCAGATTTCCGACAACCAGCCCTCCTACGGCCGTGCCGAACGAAATCCCGATGTTGAAGGCAAGGGGCTCAATCGAGCTGGCCAGGGTAAGAGCCTTGGGGTGCAGCTCGTTAGCTACGCGCATGAAAAGCGTGATGCAGGAAACCGAGAAGGAATACATAAGGAAAGCGATGGCGGCCATGCAGAAGAGTGCGGCTATAAGTGTCGATTGCGCAAGCATGAGGCCCAGGAGTGCAAGGCCGAGCAGGGGAAAGATCACCAGCAGTGCCTTCATGCCTACCTTCGAGTCGAGGACTCCGCCCAAAAGGTTGGAAATCAGGCAAATACAGCCGTATGCCAGCAGCGTGGTGCTTGCCTCGTAGGTGTTCATACCAAGAACGGTTTGCACGTAGGGCGTGATATATCCGTAGAACACGTAGACCGAACCTACACCGAAAACGAAGATGAGCGATCCGGTGATGATGCAAGGCTCGATCAAGAGCTTCGCCTGGTCTTTCACGGTGACGGGTTCGTCGGTGCTGCCGCTACGGGGCATGATGACGAGGAGCGCCGCGCACACTATCACGGCAAGCGCTAGGGAGGAGTACATCACGTAATGCCAGCCGATGGTGTCTGCCATAATTTTGCCTAATGATGTAGAGACAACCATGGCCATTGAATAGGCGGCGTATACCACCGAGATCACGATGGGAACCTTTTTGTAGCTCACGAGTTCAGGTATGTAGGTGACTCCTACCGCGATCAAGGTCCCTGAAACAAGGCCCAGGGTGATGCGCGCGAGGAGCATGGTTGCGAAGTTGACCGCAATCGCGGAAAGAAGGTTCCCGGCAATGAAGACGAGCGCGTAAGCCGCTAAAAGGGAGTAACGTTTGAATCGCCCGGTGACAAGCGTCAGCACGGGTGTCGCTACAGCGTAGGTGAGCGCGAACAGGCTGATGAACTGCCCGACTTCAGGCAAGCTTACTCCGAAATCGTTTGCAAGCTCGGCCTCGATGCCGATCACGTTGAACTCCGAGACGCCGAGCGAGAAGGCCAACAGTACCAGTAAAGCGATGCATAGCCTGCCTTGCCTGCGAGTCCTTGCCAGAAGGGTGTTGTTTGCCATGGTTTACCTCGGTTTGCTTCTTTGTGCCTTCAAATTTCGTCTTTTTATACTTAAAGAGCCCCGCGCAACCATGATCGGCTGGCGGGGCTGAACTTTTGCTTTAAGCAGCTATCCCTATGTAGCAGCTCGCATTGTGCGCTTACGCAAGCATAAGTGCAAGAGCCATCTTGATAATTTTATCGGCGTCCTATTCTTAGCGGTCTTCTTCCGCGGCGGCTGATTTTCTTGGTGGGTCGTTTGGGATCGGGCACAAGACGGGAGTCGTCGAACTCGAAGCCTTCGACTTCGTAGTTGGTAAGGAGCTTTTTGGTGAAATATTCGATTTCGCGAAGCTCCAACAGCTGATCGGGCGACATGAAGGTGTAGGCCCTTCCCGTTTCGCCTGCGCGTCCCGTGCGTCCGATGCGATGCACGTAATCCTCGGGTGAGGTGGGCACGGTGTAGTTGATCACGTAGCTCACCTCGTTGATATCGATACCGCGGGCGAGCACGTCGGTTGCCACGAGCACATCGATCTTGCCCTCACGGAAATCGCGCAGCGCTTTATTGCGCTTGCCTTGGTTTTTATCGGAATGGATGGAGTCCGCTTTGATGCCTTCTTTTTCCAATCGGCGAGAACAGGCATCTGCTTCGATTTTCGTCGGAGTGAAAACAAGCACGCGTTTGGCGCCCTGTTCTTTCAGCAGGGCAACGAGCAGGTTTTGCTTTTGATTCCAGCTGACGGGAATCAAGAATTCCTCAACCGTTTCCGCGGTTTCGCCTTTGTGCGAAATTTCGATCCGGGCGGGATCTTGCACAAGCAGCCCCGTTTTCGCCTCGAGCGCCGGAGTGAAGGTTGCGCTGAACAGGAAGGTTTGGTGCTTGCCGGTAGACGCTTTGCACAGTGTGTGTACGCTTGGCCAAAATCCCATGTCAACCATGCGATCTACCTCATCGAGCACCAGATAACGTACTTTATCGAGCCTGCACGCCTTCTGATTCATGAGGTCGAGCAGGCGGCCAGGGGTGGCGATGAGGATGTCGCAGCCTTGCTTCAGGTTTTTGATCTGCTTTTCATATTTCACGCCGCCGATGATGCACTGCACGCGGAAGTCGCAATGCTTGGCTATTGTTTGGGCGCAGTCAGCGATCTGATTGGCGAGCTCGCGGGTGGGGGTGAGTATGAGCGCGTAAGGCCCCTTGTTGCCGGTCGGGCGCTTGCTTCCCCAATGTCTAACCATCTGGTCGAAAATAGGCAGAAGGAAGGCGACGGTTTTGCCGGTGCCGGTTTGAGCGGCGGCTAGGATATCGCGGCCTTTGCAGCCTTCGGGGATTGCCTGTTGTTGGATGGGCGTGGGCTCGGTGAAGCCGAGCTCTTCGATTGCCTCCTGGACGGGTGTTGTCAAATCCAGGGATGAGAAAGTAATTTGTTCAGTCATGCATTTCAGTGTAGAGCACATGACCTTTGTTGCACAAGCTGGACTGCAAAGGTCATGTGGTGTTGGTTTTTGTTGTGTGGGGGCTCAGGATTCAATCTACCCATTCGCTCTTCTGCGTGAGCTCGCCCGTCCGTTGTTGCTGTACAGGTACATGTTTTTTGGCGTATGCCTCCGTGCCCCCCGTAGACTCAAGTCTTAGTTGGGCGAGGGCCCTGCCCTTGTTGTGTGCGGGCCTTCTTTTGGTCATGGACCCTGCTCTTGCTGTTCGGTTTATCTTTGGGATGCCTGATTCTGCCGATGTCTTTAAATGTAAATGCCATGTGCACTTATGCGTTGTGATGCGCTAGAATAGCGCTCGCGTTTATTATGCGTGTACATATCGGGCCTATAGCTCAATGGTGGAGCAGGGGACTCATAATCCTTTGGTTCTCGGTTCGAATCCGGGTGGGCCCACCATTACACATCAAGACCGGTGTTTCTATTCGCCGGTCTTTCTTTATTTATTTAGCTTTCCCGCGCCATGCTTTCGTCCTCGGTCTTCTTGATGAGTTCGGTGAAACCGTCGAGGGCGGCGAAGGGCATGAACTGTCGTGCACGATGCGGACTTGCTACGGCGGCGTGCACGCCATCTTTTGCCACGCGTCGCTCTATGTCGGCAAGGATTGCCTGCCGGCGTGCGGCCTCCTCGAAGCGAAGCTCCGAGAAATCGAAGTCCGGTAGTCGCTCGAAATCCGTTATCTGTTCTTCGCCGCGTTCGCCGTTTGACGGTGCGCGTCGCACATGATCACGATTTGTTGTAGGTTGTCCGCTTTCTCTCATCGTGCCTCCTTCTTTGGTTTGGTCGATTCCGACAAGGCCAAGCCTGCGCCTTTGCGTTCGTGCGCTAAGCCGGAGGTGCTCGTTTCCCTCCGTTTCAGTTTTGTGCATGCTAGGCACGATGGCCTCCGATTTGCAGATTTCGTTCGCGCATCGTCGCCTCTTCCTTAAGACTTCCGCCCTTAAGGAGCGCGTTCTTACCGAAGCGCTCGTGTATGGCAATGGCGGCGTCGGCAAGGGACGATTCTTTCTCTTGGGATTTGTCGTCGAAAAGGGATTTTTGGTCGTGACGCGCGCAGCCGAGCGCGCCGAGCGACAGGGAAATGCGCTTGATAGGCATTCGCTCATCCACTTTATCGTCGTAAATCGCCAGCATCCTCTCGGTGATGAGCGCGGGGGAGCATGTTCGTTCGTGGAGTTTCATGCTTCCGCCTGCGTGTATGACGCGTTTCCTTCCGTCCGGTGTTTTTATGTAACCGGAACCTACCCAAAGCGCCACTTGCCCGCAGGATTTCCCGAGCTTCCTGAGTTCGAGTGCCGCCGATGACGTCATTTCGCGCACGACCGTTCGCGCTTCTGCGGCCGAGTAATTTCTGATGAGAACTTGGCCACTCGAAAGGGAGTTGCTGGAGGGCTGCCAGTCGCGGATTTCCTTAATGGTGCAAGGTTCCTGACCCCATGCGTGGTCGATCAGATATTCGCCGTTTTTGCCGAATTCCCGCATGATCCATTTAGGGTCGGTCGCGCAGATCCCCGCCAAATCGTGTATCCCTTTGCGGCCTAAGCGTCGTGCGATGCCAGGGCCGATCCCCCATATATCGGTAATGGGCTGATGGAACCATATTTTCTGTTTGAATGAGCACTCGTCCAGCTCGGCGATGCCGCTTTTCTCATGCTTTGCCAGCAAATCAAGGGCAAGCTTGGCAAGAAAGAGGTTGCTGCCGATGCCTGCAGTTGCGGTGATCCCCGTTTCCTTCAGCACCTCATCGATGAGCAAGGCGGCGAAATCGCGCGCGTTCATTTTGCTAAGCCCAAGATAGGGCGTTATGTCCAGGAAGCACTCGTCAATCGAGTACACGTGCATATCCTCGGGGCACACGTGTCTCATATAGATGGAATTGATTTTCGCGGCAACTTCCATGTAGCGCCCCATGCGTGGTGTCGCCATGGTGTATTCGATGTCGTTCGGTATCTGGAAGACGCGGCAGCGGTTGGGGACGCCTGCGGCCTTGATAGCCGGGCTTGCTGCTAGGCAAATGGTCCCTGGACCTCGGTCGGGGTCGGCAACCACGAGCTTTTCCGTGAAGGGGTCAAGGCCGCGATCGGCGCACTCGACGCTCGCGTAAAAGGATTTAAGGTCTATACATAAATATTGTTTCTGTTGCTCCTTTTTGCTTGAATCACTCATTCGTTACCTTGCAATTCCCTCTAGCTTTTTACGAACATATGTTCGAATATATCACATATGGATTATCGAGCAAAAGATGGAGAGATGCAGCGCGTGCACCGTGAGCGCGTCGATGTCGTCGCGCGTTTTGGGCGCGACGGCTCGGTGGAGCCCGTTGTCGTCATGTGGAAGGACGGCCGTGCGTTCCACATCGATGAGGTTATCTCTTGTACAAGTTTTTGCCCCGAGCATGATGGGCGAAGAACCATGGTGTTCGATGTGCGCCTGGGTGGGCGCGTAACCCAGATGTTTTTGGAGCACCGGCAAGGAAAGGGTGGCTCGCTCGATAAGGCTGTTTGGTGGGTTCGTGCCTTCGATCGAACTCTGAAGAATCCCGACGCGTGCTAGAGCTTGCTTTATACATAGGTGAATTTGCGAAGGTGGACCTCTGTCGCACCACGCGATCGGGCGTGCCTATCCGTAAGGATCCCGTTCTCTGCAAAACCCCAGGTCGCAGCCTGACGCGCCGCCGAAAAGGAGGAAATCCGAGTTTTCTCCCGAAAAAGCCTTGACCCGGCCGCCGGGCAAGCGTAAATTACCTACTTGCGCCAAGCGCCCCGAGAGAGCGCCGAGCGCGAGCGGCCCGACCGGCCGCGGCACCTTGAAAACCGGATACTGCGAATTC
>CAVAUO010000049.1:0-11991 GCA_963591685.1 Escherichia coli | reverse complement strand
GCAATCCCCTTTGAAAGCAAGCCCGAAATCGCACGAAAAAACCTTGACATTTTTTGGAAAATGAAAACTTATCGTTTACCTGGGATTTTATGTTCACAATAAAAGCCCTGGTCACACCCGTTGTTTTTGAGCATGTTCATTCAGAACCCGCTCATTACCCACGCCGTTCCACGCCACCGAAAAACACATGTTCACGGATGGTTTTTTCATACATTTACGGGACTTGCCTTTTCGGATCAGACGCATCGGGCTTGTCGATACTCCCCGCAATCCCGATGTTCCGCGAAGCAAGAGGTATGCACTTCGTCGCCAAGCCGGATCGGGAGCCAGGCTGCGCGCGAAGAGCAAGGTTGTTCGATCCGCCAGTGCGCGGAACACTATTTGAAAGGAGGGGTGCCAATGGCTTCTGAAGCCATGCAAAAGTCTTACCATGGCGTTGCCGCTCGTATCGACCGCCTGCCCATCACCGGTTTCCATAAGAAAATCCTGTGGCTGCTTGGCGGCGTCACCTTCTGCGACTCCATCGACATGAACATCGGTGGCCCCATCATTGCCCAGCTTCTCCAGTCCGGCTGGTCCGACGCCGCAATGAACTCGCTGTTCGTGTCCATCACCATGGTTGGTTACCTGTTCGGTGGCCTGCTTGCAGGCGCTCTGTCTGACGGCATCGGCCGTAAAAAGTCCGTCGTGGTTTGCACGACCATCTTCACCATCGGATGCTTTGCCGCGGCCTTCTCGCCCGACATGCAATTCCTGATTGCCTGCCGCTTCATCATGGGCTTGGGCCTAGGTGCGGCGTTCCCTGCTGGCTATTCGGCACTGACCGAGTTCACTCCCCCCAGCAAGCGCGGAAAATACCAGTCCTACGTCGGCCTCATCGGCAACACCGGCGTTCTGGCCGCATCGTTTTTGAACCTGATCATCCTGCCCATCGCGGGTTGGCGCCCGGTGTTCGTCTTCTGCGGCTTCCTGGGCCTGTTCGTTGCCGTCATGTGCCTTTTGTTCCTTGACGAGTCGCCCCGTTGGTTGGCCATGATGGGCCGCAACGACGACGCCGACAAGATCATGAAGCGCGTCGAGGACAAGACCGCCGCCAAGGGCCTTGCGGTCACCCAGGTGACCGACGAGGAGATCAAAGCGCGTGAGGAGGCCGAGGATGTCAAGCAGCTTCCTTGGAGCTTCCTGTTCGGCAGGAAGATGATCACCCGCACCCTTACCGCGATGTTCCTCTGCTTTGCGATGAACGTCGCCGTGTACACGGTTGCAACCTGGACTCCCACCATCTTCGTCATGCGCGGCTTCGACGTCGCCTACTCCACCATGATGACCGTCGTCATGCAGCTTGGCATCCCGGTGGCCGTCGGCGTTTTGACCTTCTATGTTGAGAAGGTCAACCGCAAGACCATCCTCATCGTGACCTATGTCCTTATCGCGGTGATCGGCTTTGCCTGGTCGTGCATCCCCGCCGACCAGACCACGCTGGTCATGTTCTGCGGCTTCCTGGTTTGCTGCGTCACCTACACCAACTCGGTTACCACTGCAGCAATCTACCTCTCCGAACCCTTCCCCACCGCCTGCCGCATCCGCGGCGCAGGCGTCGCCAACGCCTTCGGTCGCGTTGCGGGCATCGTGTCCCCCATGTGGATCACTTACTTGCTTAACACCGAACTCGGCGCCATCGGCGTGTACGGCGTCAATGCCGCCATCGCCATCTTCATGGCAATCTGGCTGGCAATCTTCGGCGTCGAGACCCGCGGTCGCACGCTCGAGGAAATCACCGAAGGCCTGCTCGACGAAGAGTAAGCCCCAAGCGCACGGTAGCTCCCGAAACCTGACGCACAAAAAGCCAAGCCTTACTGTGGGGCTTGGCTTTTTCTTTTGCTAGGGGCAGGGTTAAAGTAACAGGCCCTTGGAACCCGCCGGCCGAAAACGGAACTTAGGCATCCTCTTTGGCAATTTGCTGACGAACCAGCTCAACCATGCTGATAACGTCCTGCTTGCCATGCACGTCGAGCTTGGTATAGATATTGCGCACGTGCATCTTGGTGGTGTTGGGCGAAACGAACAAAGCCTCAGACATCGTAACCACCGTGTAGCCGCGCGCCAAAAGCTCGAGCACCTCGCTTTCACGCTTAGTAAGCCGATAAGTATCGACGATAATCTGACATGGATGCTTCCAGTAGCGATACTCATACTCCTCTTCAGGCGTCACTGAAGGCTCGAGGTTCTTCGCTCCGTTGCCAGCGACAAGCGCATTGGCATCACCGCCAGCAAGCTCGCTTGCACCAGCAGCAAACACATCATCTGAGGAAGCAGACTCCCGAGGTTCAACGCTATCGCCAGCATTCGCCCTGCCGCCAGCTGCAGATCCAGCAATGCCACTATCGTCATTGCGGCCACCAGACCCTTGAGGTCCCTCGGCAGCATTGCCACTCGCACCTTCAAAGCTCGCAGCACAAGCAAAAGAGGAAACCTCCACTTTGTACCGACAGTCAGCGCAGCCAGAAGAAGCCGGAGCCTCGCTTGAGGGAAAACTCGCAACGGCCGATGCGTTGGCCGCCGCATCTACTACTGATGCATCGGCGCTCAATGGTGCACCTACAGGCCCATCAGGCAAAGCGCCGCCAGAACTTGAATCCCCATAAGCAGAAACATGAGCCGTAAAAGGCGCCCTGAGGTTTGGGTTCTTCAGCAACAAGACCAGCAAAAGAAGGAATGCGAAAACGATAATCGCACCCGCTGCATTTTCGCCCTCGGCAATGCTTGGCATGCTGCTAATACCGAAAAACATAATCTGACTTCCAAGCAAGTGGCCAATCGTAATGACAAAACGCGAGGCAGAAGCCATCAGCAGCGATTCAGTACAGTTATGAGCGCCCCACACGGCAAGCGTCCAAACGACAACCTCGAACAGGGCGGTACCCACGCCACCCATCACAGGAGCAACCGCGGGCGAAAGCGAGCCCAAATAAGGGTTAAGCAAAATAGACCCCGTAGCCAAAATAAGGCCAGCGAAAAATACATGCTCAATGCGCACGTTTTGCCACAAAGCTGGAATCACAAACAAAAGGGCAAGAACAACAACAGACGCTTCTTGATAGCTGGCCGAATCGGCCACGTAGCCGCTACGCAAATAGCCAAGCATGACCGAAGAAATAAGCAGCATGATAATAAGGCCAGGCGTGAATATCTGCTTAATAGGACGACGAATAACGCCTGATCCAACCACGCTTTGGGTTGTGCGAATTTCCTCATTCGACGAATGCGGCCCCAAGCCAAGAATAAGCGCGGCGCTGCACACAAACAGAAGCGAGGCCGAAATCACGCATACGGGAAAGCTTATGCCATCGATTCCTATAAGCTGACTAGCAGCAGAATAAATCAAAAAGGAACCCAGCATGCCCAGCGCCGTGAAACGCAAGGCCATCTTGCGCCTAAGCTGCGCGAACACGCATACCAAACCCACCGTTAAAGGGGCTCCGATAAGCTTGGTAAGGAAAAGCGCTATCCAAGACCATTCATTGCCGTATAGACGTACACCGTGCAAAGCGAAGTACATAATCGGCACAATACCAAGAAGAAACAGCCCGTAGGTAATTACCGTGGAAGCGGCAAAAAACGAACGGAGCGATAGCTCTCGCTTTCTCACGAAAAAGATTACAAGAAGCAAAAAGCCCAGGTAGATTGCCGAGGTAAAACCTCGCATAACCAAAACGCTATTAGGGGCATCTAAAATTGCGTGCGCTTGAGTGTCACCCAACCAAATACCGCTGAACACGCAGGCCAAACCTATGCAGCCACAGACTGCCGCCCACATACCTTCGTTTGCTCCGAATCGCGAAATAAGCCCTGAGCGAACCTCTTCAATGCCGGGCTTGCGATTTCCAACTTGTGCCATAGGCACTTCACCTCCCCCAAGGTGCTGTGCTTATGCGTAATAACGCATGACCGCCTTTTCTGCCATGTGGCGATACTCGGGATCTTCCATTGCTTCATTAAACTGCTCTACAAGTTCGGGGAAGTCCGTTAGTTCATCGCGCCAAGGGCAGCTGCCTTCTTCGTTTGCTTCAACTTTGCCGCCCGAAACGTAAACCCATTTACCCGTCTCGTCCGACTGGAAATAGCCCGTACGACTAGGTGCACCGGGTAAAAATGGCTCATCAGTTGCATAAATCGTACCAGACATTATCTGAACATCATCAAGAGCGTCGTGAATCCAGTCTTCAGACGACGAAACAAGCCAAAAAAACGCATCACCGGATTTATGCGTAAGACTCGCCTTCAAAGAAAACTCCCCCACTGGCTCCAATGGCTCTTCGTCCATTGCTTCAGAGGCGGTATGCGCAGAAGCATTGGCTTTATCCGCTTCCACGTGCTGACGCAAATCTTCGATCTGGGCTTTAAAAGCAGTATCAAGTACGAGCGATGACATAAAACATCAACCTCTTTTCAAATATGCACTAAAAGAAGAGGCATCCGGCCGCACAAGTAAGAATCGTGCCACCTACTTTGCAAGACGCCGGATGCCCCGATACAACACTTAAGGCAGTGTCTACTTAAGCCTTACTTCGGGCTCTATTTCAAACCAAGGCTCTTCATCAGCGGCATTGCGCTTACCACGTGATGATTGATTACAAGATCCTTGGGGCTAAAGCCAAGCGCCAAGCCAACAACCTGAGGAAGATGCAAAACAGGAATGGTGATATCGGTGTCGATGTATTCCTGAGAATCCTTCTGCCACATGTCAAGGGAGAAATGGCACAAGGGGCAAGGCGTGACAACGCAGTCGGCGCCAGCTTCTTTGGCGACTGCCAACGAAACAGCATTGCCGGTTTCGGCTTCCTTCTCGGCAGGGTAAATTGCGTGGAAGCCGCAGCATGCCAGACGCTGTTCGTAATCAACGCTCACAGCGCCCAGAGCCTTCATGACCATTTCCATGGACTGAGGGTTGCGGTCGTTCTCGAAGCCCATGATTTTGGGAGGCATAAGGATGTGGCAGCCGTAGTAATTTGCAACATGAAGATTGGAAAGGTCTACCTTGACCTGCTCCTTGAGCCTATCCAAGCCATAGTCGCGAACAAGAGCCCACAGGTAATGGGTGATTTCGGCGGTACCCTTGTACTCAAGGCCGATCTCGGCCAGCGCCTCGTTCACCTTGTCCCTCAAGGCAGGGTCGGCATCGATGCGAGACTTTGCAGTGCGCAGCATAAGGGTGCAGGTATTGCAGACGGTCATGATCTGATCAAAGCCCTGAGACTCCGCCAAGGCAATGTTGCGTGCGTTTACCAGCAAGCCGAAAAAGTCGTCAACGTCTTGCACCTGGGAAGCACCGCAGCAGGTCCAACCCTCTATTTCAACAAGCTCGATACCAAGCTTTTTGCAGGTGATTTCGGTGGAAACCTTCAATTCGTTGGCGGCAGACTCCAGGGTGCAGCCAGGGAAGAAGGCGTAACGAAGAGTAGACATTGTTAGTCCTCCTTATCCATCTTCTGGGAGATCTCGTAGAGTTTGCGAACGCCATCGATGCCCTTAACGGGCTTTTGCAGCATGACGTGCAGCGGATTCATCTTGCCGGACAAAACCATGCGCATGGTGAAGGGGATGCGATTTGCAGCGCACTTCACGATGCCCTCGGTCTTAACGGCAAGCATTGCCTCGTTCAAGATGCCCGTCTTGATAAGGTCGTCACGGAAGCAGTAGGCATGGCGTGCGCCCATAGACTTATCCTCGCCCATACGCAGCGCCATACGACGCATGTACGAAATCTCAGAGGAAACGGGGATTCCCTTGGGGCACTTGGTTGCGCACTGGTTGCAGTGCAGGCACTTCCACAGGTCGTTTTCGAGGATGATCTTGACGCGATCTTCGCCCTTTTCGTCACGAGAATCGCGAATAAAGCGGTACGCCTTGTTCATGATGAAGGGCTCAAGATAGTTGTCGTTGCTGTAACGCAATTCGCTGCAGCCGGATGCGCAGCAGCCGCACAGAACGCAGTCGGTGGACTGCTGATACTTCTGATGGTCAGCCTCGGACTGCTTATGGTCGTGGCGGCCATCGTGCGGGCACATCCAAGGCATAACCTTAGACATCTTCTCGGCTTTTTCGTCAAAAGAAACCACCAGATCGCGAACAACGGGGAAGTTGTTAAGCGGCGCCAGATAGAAGTAGT
Organism: Escherichia coli; assembly: GCA_963591685.1. GTDB lineage: Bacteria > Actinomycetota > Coriobacteriia > Coriobacteriales > Eggerthellaceae > Anaerotardibacter. The sequence continues at coordinate 5,822 of CAVAUO010000049.1, read as the reverse complement.
TGGTCTGGAAGGTGTCGATCAGTTCGTCAAGCTGAGTCTCGCAGGCCAGATAAGCGCTGCCATTAACGGTGATCGCGCAAGAACCGCAGATGGAATGGCGGCAAGCCTGAGTGAAGCACAAAGAGTCATCAAGCTCTTCGCGAATCATGTTAAGGGCACCCAGCAAGGTGATCGTCTGACGCTTGAAGCTGTATTCCTGGTTCCAGGAATCCTCACCATCAAAGCGCCTAACGTTAAAAGTGATGGTATCCATTAGTAGGTCCTCTCCTGGGGCTCGTATTTGGTCACTTTTACGTCACGCCAGTCGATGGAGTAAGAGCCATCATCGGCCAAAGTCACCAGACTGTGCTTCATGAAGTTCACATCATCGCGCTCAGGGAAGTCGGAGCGAGAATGGGAACCGCGGCTTTCCTCGCGGTCCAATGCGCCCATGCAGATAGCACGAGCGATGGTCAAAACATTGCCAAGCTCGACGTAGTTCATGAAGGCGTTGTTGTACACCTTGCTTGAATCGTCGATGTGAGTGTTTTTGTAAAGCTCGATGCATTCATCAACGGTTGCCATAGCGGCCTTGATGCCCTCGGCGTCACGGAAGATGCCAACGCCATTCCACATAGCTTCCGCCATCTTGTCGCGAATCTCATAAATATGGGTGCCGGAGCGCTTGCGACGCATCTTCTTAAAGCGGGCTTCCCAAGATTCAGCCAGGGATTCCAGCTTGTCAGTGCCGCCAAATTCGCGAGTAGGAGCGGCCTCGCGTGCGCCAATGCCTGCATGCTTGCCGAAGAAGCAAACCTCGGCAACGGAATTTCCGCCCAGACGATTTGCGCCGTGAACAGAAATATTGGAGCACTCGCCTGCGGCGAACAAACCGGAGATGGCGGTTGCGCAGGTGTAAGGATCGATGACGTCGATGCCACCCATGGAATAGTGGTTTGCAGGGCGGATGGGCACCGGATCGGTGATCATGTCGACGCCCTCGAACTTCATAGCAAGTTCGCGAACCTGAGGCAAACGGTCGAGAATCTTTTCGGCGCCAAGATGACGCATGTCAAGAAGAACCCAGGACTTCATGCCTTCGCCAAAGCCACGTCCTTCTTTGATTTCGGTTTCAATGGAGCGGGCAACCAAGTCGCGAGGACCAAGCTCCATCTTGGTAGGAGCGTAGCGGGACATGAAGCGCTCGCCCTGGTTGTTGATAAGGTAGCCGCCTTCGCCACGGCAAGCCTCGGACAGAAGCACGCCGGTGGAAGAAAGTCCGGTGGGATGGAACTGAACCATTTCGGGATCTTTGATGGGCACGCCTGCGCGCATTGCAGCGGCTACGCCGTCGCCCGTCATGTTGCTTGCATTGGTGGTACGAGTCCAGTACACGCGGCCAAAACCACCGGTGCAAAGAACAACAACTTTAGCCTGGAAGCTTACGATGTCACCCGCGCGAAGGTCGATGGCGACAACGCCCTGGACGCCATTTTCGTCGGTTGCCACATCGAGCAGGTTGTACTCATCGTGGAAGGTAACACCATTCTTCAGGCAGTTTTCAAACAGGGTATGCAAAATAACGTGGCCTGTTTTGTCCTGAGCATAGCAACAACGAGGATGAGAGGCACCGCCGAAAGGACGCTGTGCGATATCGCCATTTTCGTCACGGGAGAAAGGTACGCCCATGCCCTCGAGCTCATGCGCCAGGTCGGGCATGCCACCGCAGAAGAACTCGATGGCATCCTGGTCGCCCAGATAGTCGGAGCCCTTCACCGTGTCAAAAACGTGGCTTTCGATAGTGTCGGTGGTGTCGCGATAAGCAAGCGCAGCATTCATACCGCCCTGGGCAGCACCCGTGTGGGAGCGAGTGGGGAAAACCTTGGTGATAACACCAACGGACAGGTTTTCATCCTTGCTCGCATTAAGTGCGGCCTCCATGCCGGCGCCACCGGCACCCACAATAAGGATGTCGTATTTATAGGATCGCATTGCTACCTCTCCTAGTCTTCAACGCGGAACTGAGCAGGGCCAGTTTCATAAATGTTGTTGCCGCGGGAATCGATTGCGACTACACAAGGATAATCTTTAACGACCAAACGGCGAACAGCTTCTGGGCCTAAGTCGTCATAAGCCACAACTTCGCACTCCTGAACCGAGGCGGCGATGACCGCAGCCGCGCCGCCGATGGAAGCAAAGTAAACAACGTTGTTCTTTACCATGGCATCGACAACTTCTTTGGAGCGAGGGCCTTTGCCAACCATGCCCTTGAGGCCTGCCTCCTCGATCATCTGAGGAGTGTAGGCGTCCATACGACCGGAGGTGGTGGGTCCGCAAGATCCAATCACACGACCAGGCTTTGCAGGGGTAGGACCTGCGTAGTAAATAACCTGACCAGCGAAGTCGACAGGTAAAGGCTCACCCGCATCAAGCTTTTCGGTCATAATTTTATGGGCAGCATCGCGACCCGTGTAGATAACGCCCGAGATATTAATCATGTCGCCACAATTAAGGGAATTGATAACTTCATCGGTTAGAGGAGTGGTGATGTTTTTGATTTCAGCCATGATGAACTCCTTTCAAGTTTTGGAACAATCAACGAATACGGTCTAGAACACCGTTGCAAAGCGCCTGCTTAGAGCACAACGTGCTTATGGCGTGCAGCGTGGCAATTGAGCGTCACGCCGACAGGCATAGTTGCGATATGGGTGGGATAAGTTTCGATATGGACTGCCAAAGCGGTGGTCAAGCCGCCAAAGCCCTGAGGTCCAACACCGGACTTGTTGATTTCTTCCAGAAGTTCGCGCTCAAGCGCTGCATATTCAGGGTTAGGGTTAGGAGCGCCGGCTTCACGACGAAGAGCCTGCTTGGAAAGCTGCATTGCCTTGTCCGCGTTGCCACCGATGCCAACACCGACAATGGTGGGAGGGCAAGGGTTGCCGCCGGCGTTAACAACAGCGTCGATTACAAACTGCTTGATTCCTTCAAGTCCCTGTGCCGGCTTGAGCATCTTAAGCTGAGACATGTTCTCAGAACCGGCGCCCTTAGGCATGAGCGTCAGGCTAAGGGTATCGCCCGGAACGATCTTGGTGTAGATGATGGCAGGAGTGTTGTCGCCGGCATTCTTACGATTGAGGACGGGGTCGATGACGGTGGACTTACGCAGATAACCATCGATGTAGCCCTTTGCGATGCCAGCATTGATGGCATCTTCAAAGTCGCCACCGGTGATGTGAACTTCCTGGCCTAGTTCGGCGAAGATGATGACCATGCCGGTGTCCTGGCACATAGGAACATTGTCTTCGCGTGCAATCTTGATGTTCTTGCACACCTTTTCCATGGCATACTTGCCAAATTCCGAGGTCTCCTTTTCGGTTGCCTCGGTGATGATCTTTTCTACGTCACGGGGTAGGTCGCACGCAGCTTCAATAGCCATGCGAGCAATTTCTTCCGTAATGGTAGAAGCGCTGATTTCCTTCATTTTTCACTCGCTTTCTTTTATGGGGGCGCAAGGCGTTTCGTGCGGGCCTTGCGCCCCGATGGTCAACTGTTAAAAAAAATGGACTAGCTGTAAGGCGGCCTACATGTAGCCGATGATTCCCCACCAGGCAAAGCCAACCGTGAAGAAGATGAGCATGGTCACAACCGCGCAAATGATGCCGATCGTCCACCAGCGGCCCTGGCTAACGTATCCCGCACCGAAGAAGACCGGAGCAGGACCTGCGCCGTAGTGAGTCAGGCAGCCCATGAGGTTCGAGAAGATGCCGAGCAGCATTGCAGATGCCAGAACAGGTGCGCCAGCAAGAATGCAGACTGCCAGGAAGGCGGAATACATTGCCGAAACGTGAGCAGTTGCGCTAGCAAACAGATAGTGGGAAAGGAAGTAAACAACCGCAAGAACAATCAGGGCAACCATCCAGGGCAAACCGCTTACCGCTCCAGCCATCATGTCGGAGAACCAAGGAATCAGACCCATGGAGTTTAAGTAGGTGGCCATCATAACCAAGGCGGAGAACCAAACCAGGGTATCCCATGCACCCTTCTCGTTCTTGATGTCGTTCCAGTCCAAAACGCCAAACACCAAAAGCATGGTCAAGCCAATGAATGCGGTGACGGTTGCGTTCAAGCCAATAGCGCTGCCGGCAATCCAGAGAACCAAGATGACGAAGAAAACCAGGATCATCAGCTTCTCGGACGTCTTCAGCGAGCCCATCTCGGCGAGCTTCTGCTTTGCAAGACCGGTTGCCTCGGGGGTTTCCTTAATCTCGGGCGGGAACAGAATGAAGATGATGAGCGGGATCAGAATCAGGCAAACCATGCTAGGAACAAATGCTGCAATTGCCCAGCCCGCCCAGTCGATATCGATACCAGCAAGGTCGGCAGCAAGAGTAACCGCCAGAGGGTTGGCAGCCATTGCCGTCATAAACATACCCGAGGTAATCATGTCTGCCTGGAAGGCGGTTACGTGCAAATATGAACCAATTTTGTTATTGGTACCGTCGTCGGGGCGAGAGCCGAATACGTTGGATAAGGACTGAACGATAGGGAAAATAACGCCGCCAGCACGAGCTGTGTTGGAGGGCATTGCGGTGGACAGCACGAGGTCGGTGAAGATCAGCGAGTAGGTAAGGCCGAGCGTCTTCTTGCCAAACTTGCTCATGAAGAGATACGCGATACGGCTGCCCAAACCGGTCTTGATAAAACCGCGGCTGATAAAGAATGCGATAACGATCAGCCAAATGGTTGTGTTGTGGAAACCGGAAAGGGTGTTGGTGATGAACCCGGTAGACGAGCCATTACCGAGCAGCTGAGTGAGCATGATAACCGTCATCGACAGGATGCACATTGCACCCATAGGCATTGGCTTCATGATCAAACCAACGATCGTTGCAACAAAGATCGCAAACAAGTGCCAGCAGTTGGTGGCCAAGACATCCGCTGGGATATCTTCAAAACCCTTAACTCCTGACGTGAAATCCTGCATGCCTGCAGGAACAGGGATGAACCAAAGAGCAAGACCAATGGCAAAGGTAATTAAAAGGCGAAGCCAGTTAACTCCTTCAGCTTTGGGCTTACACTTTGCAATGGCTGCCCGAGTCATCGGATTCAGGCTAGATGATGTAGCCATTACCTCCCACCTCCGCTTCGTATCGAGGCTTAAAACAACGCCACAAATACTGCGGAAAAACGGGATGCGATCCTACACCCGCAGCGGGTGTATTTTACGTTTAGGCTGGTCAGCCAGGGTGTAATTAGTGAACATGTTCAGATTTCGACCTGACGGATGGCTTTGATTTGATGCGATTCCGCTCTAAATGCGCGGGTTCACACCCTTCTAACGCAAGGAATTACGCCCTGCAAAATTTTCAAATGCGCTTTAGCGCAGACCTAAAACACCCTTTGCGGACGTGGTGCAAGAAGCAAAAATTACCGAAACTACTATCAGGCAATGAACACGCCAGACAAAAACCGGCGACAAAGCTCCTTCCCGTTGGTTGTGCGCGATTCCGGATTTCCGCCGACTTCGCAACATCCTTCGCGGCATCCCATGCCGCATCCCACGCCGCCGAATTGAATCTGAACCCTCCTCGTGTTCTTTTCCTTCGATTGGTGGACTTTCTGCCTTAAGCCCACCGCATGCGGTTGTGAACCTAACTGCACAGGCAGACCGCCGAGTCTTGTCGATCGCATCCCCCTCCTCGAATCGACAAGCTCGCGCCGGTTGCAAAAGAAAGCCCGCTTCGGCGGGCTTTCTTTGTGTTAGAGCCTGCGGGCGGGTGCATGCGGGTGAGGGTAAGGCGGCGCGCGCGGGTGCGGGTAGTTGTGGGCGGATGGTGTGCGAA
>CAVAUO010000048.1:0-12036 GCA_963591685.1 Escherichia coli | reverse complement strand
CCTAATAAGCGCCTGCCGCTTCGTGCGTTTCTTGAGGTTCGGTTTATGTTTGCGAAACAAAGACCCAGCTGAGCGAATACATATTTCTCCTTAGTGGCTGACTGTGTAGCGGTAGCGGTTTGTAAGGTTGCTAGTTCTTAGTCGCCGTATCCTGCTGGTCATCTATGAATTCGATAATGTCGCCAGGTTGGCATTTTAGATAGCGACAAATTCCTTCTAGAGTCGAAAAGCGAATGGCTTTGATTTTGCCGCTTTTGAGGTTTGACATGTTTGCGCGCGTGATCCCAACGACGCGTGCCAATTCAGAAACGCTAACCCTACGATCGCTCATGACCTTATCCAAATGAATAACGATAGCCACACTTTTTCCTTTGCAACCTTAGGCTGGCTTTGCCAATCGATCAAATCTGACAAGATCAGTGTAACCGTATTGACAAACGATACAACCATCAAATATTGTGAAAGCCAGAAACCCAGCTTAAGGAGGAATTATGGAATCCAATATCTCTAGGCGAGGATTTTTGGCAGCAGGGGCGCTAGGCACTTCAGCTTTGTTTATGTCGCCAAAATTTAGTTTTGCGGAAACAGAGAGTGCCGCTACCAAGAGCCTATCTTCAGGTCTCATCGTTCCCGAGGGGGGAATCGCGCTCAATTACGTCGATGCTAAGTTCCCGGAGGCTCGGGTTCTCGTTGTCGATCCCGACAACGACTTGCCTCAAACCATCAATCCCGATTTGGTAAGTGTCAATAAGAGCATAGTCTCTTTTGACGGCGCTCTGAATGAAGGTGCGACGGAGTACGAGTTTGTTTTTAAGGGCATTCATTCCGATCAAGAGCTCTCCAGAGCGAAAAAAACTCCTTCACTGGCATCGAGTAATAGCGTTAATAAGTCGGATTCGATCGTTTCTGTCAAAGCGACTGCGACTTGGGTACTTTCAGGTAATGAGAAGAAGATTAATTTGAAGTCCGTCAAAGGAACGATTACCCCGAAGCTTGGGTCCGTCAGCAATCGCGGTATTCTCATTAAAAACGAAACCAAAATGAGGAAGAAAGTTAACTTCTCAGGAAATAAGATTTCCCATACATTGAATTGGGGTTTTCAGGAATACCACGACGGCAGCAAGGACATCTTCCATTACGTAAATATATGGTTCGATGCAAAGGCTTCAGGTATGGGTGGCAAGAAGCAGATCGTTTGTTTCTTCACCTATGGTTCTAAGTAGGTTTCTATGAATCCCATGAATGTTGTATCTACGGTTGCCAGGTGCGCCACGTCGGCGGTCCTGATCCCCCTTCTTGGAATTGCTTTGTACCAGATTGACAGCTCGGTTCTTTTTGAGTTTCAAAGATGGAATATTAACGAGTACGCTTTTTGTGCATGGAGAAGTTTGTTCTTGCTTTTTCTTTCCGTGTGCATCATTTGGTTGAGTTCGCGTGCTCTTTCTCCGAAGCCGGGTGATTTGGTGAGCATGGTGGTAGGCTTGATTGCCTGCTCGGCTTTCATTCTTTACTTTGAGATTGCTCCTTATTTGTATGATTTTGGCCTGCTTTATGCATTGCTGTTCTTTATCTATCTTTGTGCGTTAGTCGTTGGTTTTGCGGGAAGAATTATTGCCTAACCGAATAAAATTTAGATGGAGCTAAGCTTCCGAAATCTAATAAAAAAGATCATCTCGCTCGATTCGTTTTAAAGATGAGGCGGGATGATCTTTTGGGTGGCATTTCTTATTATGTGTGCAGTATTTAGGTTGAAGCCGAGCTGGGTTTTAAGTTTATTCCTCTGTGGGTTCGGGCAGGAACTTGCGAGCCTCCCAGGCGCTGAGCATGACGGTGGAGCCGTTGTGAAGCGCGCTCGAGAGCTGGGGTGTGATGATTCCGCCGATGCCGAGTGCCATCAGAAGCGAGTTGAAGCCGATCGCGAAGCCGTAGCCCTTGTTCATGCGGCTCATGAGGATGGTGCTGATTTTCCTTAGTTCAACCAATGCCTCAAGATCGTTGGATACAAGCGTAATGTCGGCGGCCTCACGGGCCACGGCGCTACCGCCGCTCATGGCAACGCTTACGTGTGCAGCGCTGAGCGCGGGCGAGTCGTTGACGCCGTCGCCGACCATGCAAACGCGATGGCCCTCTGCCTGCAGCTTCTTCACGTACTCATGCTTATCTTCGGGAAGCATCTCTGCCACGAACTCGGTGATGCCGGCTTCTTCAGCGATGATTTTTGCGGTGGACTCGTTGTCGCCCGTGAGCATGATGACGTGCTTGAAGCCCTGCTCGCGAAGTTCGGCGATAACTTGGGCCACCTTGGGCTTCATGGGGTCTTGGATGAAAATCACGCCACGCAGGATGCTGTCGACCGCCAAGTACAAAGGCGAGGTCCCGTTGGCCTTGGCATGGATACGCTCCAGCTCGTCGGCGGGAATCTTGACCCCTTCATCTTCAAGGACGAAGTGCTCCGACCCGATGACGCAACGTTTGCCGTCGAGGCTCGAGGCGATGCCGTGGGCGACGATGTACTCAACCTCGGCGTGGCGCTCGCGATGTTCGATGCCTTCTTCCATGGCCTTGTTAACTACGGCGCGGGCAACGGGATGCGGGAAGTGCTCTTCTAGGCAGGCGGCCAGACGCAGGACCTCGGTCTCGTCGTAGCCGTCGTAGGTGTTCACGCAGCAAACCGCAGGGGCAGCTTGGGTAAGGGTGCCCGTTTTGTCGAAGACGATGGTGTCGGCCTCGGCCATGTGGTCGAAGTAACGCGAGCCTTTAACGGTGAAGCCGCGCTTGGCGCTTTCACGTTGGGCAGCCATGACGGCAATCGAGCCGCTGAGCTTGAGCGCGCAGGAGTAGTCGACCATGAGCGCCGCCGTTGTCTTGGTGAGGTTGCGCGTGGCAAGGGCGACGATGCCTGCGAGCAGGAAGTTCCAGGGAACCAACGAGTCCGCCATCGATTCGACGCGCTTTTGGTCGCTGGACTTGAGCGCTTCGGACTGCTCGACCGTGGTGACGATGGAGCAAATCTTTGAATCCTGCGGATCGCCGGTGATTCGGATCATGATCTCGCCCTCTTCAACGGCGGTGCCGGCGTAAACGCTGTCGCCCTTCTTGCGAACGATCGCGATAGGCTCGCCGGTGAGTGAGCTTTGGTTGATAGCCGCTTCGCCGTCAATAACCTCACCGTCAACAGGGACTGCGTCGCCGAAGCGCGCGACTACGATATCACCTGGCTTAAGTTCGGAGATGGGAACCTCGAACTCCATGTCGCCCTGAACAAGACGGGCGTTGGTGGGGATGTCGAGCAGGCTTTGCACCAGGCTCGATTCGCTGCGGCGCTGCGTGTAATCCTCAAGCACGCCGCCTACGTTGAGCAGGAACATCGAGCTGCCCGCAGCGCTCGAGCCGCTGATGAAGCCCATCAGGATAGCGGCGCCGTCGAGCACGGCGACGTCGAGCTTGCCGTGGCGAAGCGATTTCAGCGCAGCCCTCCAGAAGGGGATGGCGCGCCACAGGCGGAAGGCGAACAGGATGGGCTTTGGCAAAAAGAAACGGCGTGCGTAATGCATGACCGTCATCGTGGCCAGTTGGTGGAACAGGTGGCGCGGGCGCGGGGCTAGCGCAAGTGAATCCTTGGGTTCCCAGGTTTTCACCTCGTCAAGCGACAGCCCATCAAGGTAGGAAACGATGCTCTCGCGCGTTGCGGCAAGGCTTTCCTGGGGTGCCTCTTCGAAGGTGACGGTGAGGCAGCCCGCCTTGGGGTAGGCGACCGTTTTGGTGACACCGGGCAGGGCGATCAATAGCTCTTCAAGCGCGACCGCGTCGTGTTCGGGGATTTTGCCCTGGAAGTCGAAGCGGATGCGACCGGGAAGTTCGTTTTTGATGAGATAGCGCATGATTCCTCTTTAAGGGATTGCGGGTGTTTTGCTTGGGGTTGGCCGTTGGCAGATGCGCTGCAGTCGAAAGAAAGCAGCTAAAGCAGCGACGCCCATCGTGATATGCGATGGGCGTCGGGAATACCTATGAATAGGGCGCGCGTTTAGGCTTCGATCGCCTTTTCGTCGGTTTCCTCTTCAGCCTCGACCTTTTTCTCGTAGCCGGCCTCGGCCATCATGTCGTCGAACTCGGCCTTTGCCTCGTCGATGACGGTTTCGACTTCTTCCTTTGCCTTAAGGCCGCAAGCGATGGTTTTCACATAACCCTTGCGAGCGGTCTTGGAAGTGGCGGCCTTGATGCCTGCGGTACCGAGGAGGAAACCTGCGCCAACGAGCAATCCGGGATGCATAATGAACCTCTTTCTTCTTGAGGGATGGTCTTTTATTGAGCATTGCAGCTTGCGGTGGGACCTTGAGGCCGTGGCCGACATGCGCAACGCCGTGATTCGAGTATACGTTCTTTTCCACCGGCTGCGCTAAAGAATCTTTGCGCTGATAAACGGCACATATGCGCAATTGCTCAGGTGTAGTTAGGGCGAGTTGACTCGCCTGTTCAGGCTTTGAGTTAACCAGGGCTTTCGGGGTGTTTCTTCGGGTTAACGCATGAAGAAGATGTGGATGTTGCCCAGGGTTTACCGCAATGTTGTCTAAAGCTTACCGCGAATTAGGAGCGTGAGCTGCTTCTATGTCTCGTTTTTTGCCAGCGCGCTGGTTTTGGTAGCGGCGCTTCTTGTTCCATGTCGTTCTGTTCGCAGCTGTGCATCTATATGAATTCCGACACTGTTTAATAAATGTCGAATTAGCTATCGGCAAACTTATGAAATTACCTACCAGGAATTAGATGAACGCCCAACATCGCATATTTTGAAATCTGCAATGCTTTCGTACTTTTTAGTAAGGCATTATCAGGCGTTTTCGCAGGTGGTCGCTGCTTATTGTAGATGCTTGCAAGCTTTTCGATTTTTGTCGGCAAAATTTCCGCTTTGGCGTTTGCTCGCTTCCCGGGTTTGCCGCATACGTTTTCGAGGATGGTGCTTGATTGTTCCTGGAGGAAGGGCGCCCATGGCTCGCATTGCGTACGGTCGAACAGATATTCAAGCTCGGCAGCGCTTGATTGACGAGCTTTGGTGTCTGCTCGAGGAGGAGCCCTTCAGGAAGGTGACGATTTCCCAGCTGGCCGAGCGGGCGCAGTGCAACCGAGCCACTTTTTATTATCACTACGAAGATTCGGGCGATCTTCTGCAAAAAGCCCTCGAGCAGGAGTTGGTGTTTTCCGCCGGGGCTATCTCGGCCTTGTCCGATTTGGCTTCGGAGGGCGGGACCTCTTGCTGGAGCGTAGCCGACCATCCGCGTCTTGCCCTTGCTTTCAAGCAGGTTGATCGAGCGATTCTTTCCGAGAAGCTCCAGAGTTTCCTTCTTAGGTTGTGGACGCTCGTGCTTTGCCGCGAAGGGGAGGAAATCAAACCTGATGCCATCGTCGTCATCTCCTTTTTGGTTGAGGGGATGCTGGGCGCTCTTTCCCGTGCGCAGGCCATCGGGGCGCAGGCTGGCTGCAAGCTCGTTCTCGATTTGGTATCGCAGGGCGTTCGCGAGATAGGTGAGATGCATGGCGCCACTGGTGCGGAGCTTTCAGCTCGTTTGCGTATGGCCGAGCGCGTCTGGTCGTCGCTCGATTAGGGTCAGCGCCCATACGGATCGGACGCTGCAGGTTGATTGGGCTTTCTAAGTTCGGCTTGCCTGGCTGCCTGTTGGTATGTTCGGCCTTAATCGGATTTTGCCGCCGCCAAAGTCTATGCCGCCGCAGCCGCTATACTTGAGCGCATGTCCGCCGTCCTCGACATCTTCATTCCCGGCACGGGTCCGCTATATCGCCTGGATGCTCGGGTGAAGCTCGTTCTGCTCATCGTTTTTTCGGTGGCGGTGTTCTTCATTGAATCGTGGCGTGGCCTGGGTGTGGCATTTTTTATGTTGGTGGCGGCTGCTGTGGCAGGCCGGCTACCGTTTAAGCGCCTGTTCCTTACGGCTGCGCCCGTTTGCGTGATACTCCTGTTTATCGTGGCTTGCAATAGCTTGATGAACGTGGAGAACGGTTCCTCCCTGGCAAGTTATACGGGTGTTTCCGCCGGCTTTGCCGAAGGGCTCCGCCCAATTGCGATTGCGGGCAGCATTGCCTTCAGCCCCCAGGGCTGCATGCATGGGCTGTTCTACGCGTGCCGCATCGTGCTAATCGTGTGGGCGAGCTTCGTGCTCGTCTTTTCGACTCCGGCAACTAAGATCACCGACGCCCTGTGCTCTCTTTTGTCGCCTTTGCGCTGGCTGCATTTTCCCGTGAAGGACGCAGCCATGGTTTGCACCCTGGTTTTGCGCTTCATTCCCTTGGCCTATGCGTCGTATCTTGGTTTGCGGCGTGCTCAGCTGAGTCGTGGTGCTGCTTACGACCAGGGCGGGCTGTTGAAGCGCGTGCTGGCTCACGCGTCCTTGTTCATTCCTTTAATCGTCTCGCTATTTCGCCGGGCTAACCGCCTGGCCGATGCGATGGACGCCCGCTGCTATGGCTCGGACAGACAATCGCATTTGAATTCCAGCAAGTTTAGCCCCGCCGACGTAGCGGTGTTGCTGCTTGGGGCGCTGGCCCTTTTCCTCCTTGCGTACTTTCTTTAATAAAGCTTCTTCGCGGAGCTAAGGCGCCTTAAGGAATCGGGGCGCGCGCAGGGCGCGAGTGGTACCATAGTCAAAGTTTTGTATCTACAACCAGGAGGTTGCATTCCATGGGCATCATCATCGATGTGTACGGTCGCGAGGTTTTGGACTCTCGCGGTAATCCCACGGTCGAGGTCGAGGTCACGCTGGACGATGGTTCCGTCGGCCGCGCTATGGTTCCTTCCGGCGCTTCGACGGGCGCATTCGAGGCCGTCGAGCTTCGCGACGGCGACTCCGAGCGTTACATGGGCAAGGGCACGCTGAAGGCCGTTTCCCACGTCAACGAGGAAATCGCCGATGTGCTGGTTGGCTTTGAGGCTGACGACCAGCGCGCTGTCGACTACGAGATGATCGAGGCCGACGGCACCGACAACAAGGGCAAGTTCGGCGCTAACGCGATTTTGGGTGCTTCCTTGGCAACCGCGCGTGCTGCTGCTGAGTCCGCCGAGCTTCCTCTGTACAAGTATGTCGGTGGCGTGAACGCCTACCAGCTGCCCACCCCCATGATGAACATCCTGAACGGCGGCGCTCATGCCGACAACAACGTCGACTTCCAGGAATTCATGATCATGCCCGTTGGTGCTCCCACCTTCGCCGAGGCACTGCGTTGGTGCGCCGAGATCTATCACACCTTGAAGAAGGTTCTTCACGATGCCGGCCTGGGCGGCGGCGTCGGCGACGAGGGCGGTTTTGCTCCCAACTTCACCACCAACAAGGAGCCCTTGGATTACATCGTCAAGGCTTGCGAGGCTGCAGGCTATGTCCCCGGTAAGGACATCCTGTTCGCCATGGACCCGGCTTCCACCGAGTTCTACAACGCCGAGACAGGCAAGTACGTCCTGGCTGGCGAGAATCGTGAGCTCACCAGCGCCGAGATGGTTGATTACTGGGAGGCTCTGGTTAACGAGTACCCCATCGTCTCCATCGAGGACGGCATGGCCGAGGAAGACTGGGACGGCTGGAAGGCCTTGACCGACCGCATCGGCAAGAAGGTTCAGCTCGTTGGCGACGACCTCTTCGTCACCAATTCCAAGCGCCTGGCAAAGGGCATCGAGCTTGGTTGCGCCAACGCCATCCTGGTCAAGGTCAACCAGATTGGTTCTTTGACCGAGACCCTGGAGGCAATTCAGATGGCCAAGCAGGCGGGTTACGCTTGCGTTATGTCCCACCGCTCCGGCGAGACCGAGGACACCACTATCGCCGACCTTTCGGTTGCCTGCAACACCGGCCAGATCAAGACGGGCGCTCCTTGTCGCTCCGATCGTGTTGCCAAGTACAACCAGCTCCTTCGCATCGAGGAAGAGCTGGGCGATGCCGGTTCCTACGCTGGCATCAAGGCTTTCTACAACATCGAGCGCTAAGCAGTTTCGCTTCGGCGAATTTTGCCACGCGGCTTTTGCCGGATTCGGTTAAGCCGGGTTTTGTGTAAGAGGGTTTGCACCACATAAGGCATCTAAAGCGCCCCGTTCGTTAACGCGAGCGGGGCGCTTTCTTGCTGGCGTGCGCTTGCTGACGTCGGCACGTTGGAGGGCCGTGACGGTGCTGCCCGCGCTTGCCTCCTCGCGCCTGGGCGACCTTTCTTCAGCGTGCAGCCTTTTGTGCCTTCTTGTAAGGCAAGATTCAAAGTTTGTAACGAATGCCGAAGAGGCAATCGGGGCGCGCGCGGGCGCGGTATACTTTTCAGCCAGCAAAGAAAGGCGCTCGCATGTCACAGATCATCAACGGATTCACAGGCTTCAACCGCTCGGTTCAGGACGACCCCGAGGTAATGTTCTCGCGTGCCAACGAGGACATGGAAGAGCCCCGCGAGGTTCTTCCTTTCAACGAGGAAGAGCTTGAGGCCATAGGTCCCACGGATCGCCGCTGGTCATGGCTCGAGATCGACCGCTCGGCCATTCAGCACAACGTCCAGGCAACCAAGCGCTTGCTCAAGCCGCCGACGCGCCTGATGGCTATCGTCAAGGCCGACGCTTACGGCCACGGTGCGGTCGAGGTTGCCAAAACCGCCACGGCGGCGGGCGCCACTTTCTTGGGCGTTGCCACCATTGACGAGGGCATCGAGCTGCGCCGCGCTGGCTTGACCCAGCCCATCCTCATGCTGTCGCAGCCCCCCGAAGAGGCTGTGGCCCTGCTTTTGTACTACCGCATCATGCCTGCCATCTACACCCACGAGTTCGCTATGGCCTACGCCGAGTGTGCCGACTTGCATGGCATGATGGCTCCGTTTCATCTGTCCATCAACACCGGCATGAACCGCATCGGCGTGCGCCACGACGAGGCGGTGAACTTCCTTCGTCAGATAAGTTTCCACCGTGCGCTGCGCCTTGAGGGCTGCTTGACGCATTTCGCCACGGCCGACAGTGCCGAGACCTTGGACTGGGAGCGCCAGATGCGCCGTTTCTGGGACTGCATGGCCTCCATCGAGGCTGCGGGCTTCGATCCGGGTATCGTACATTGCGACAACTCGGCATCGATCTATCGTTATCCCAAAACTCATTTCGACATGGTTCGTCTAGGCATTTCGCTCTACGGCTACCATGCTGCCCCCGACACGCGCAATTACGTTGAGCTGAAGCCCGCGATGAGCGTGCACGCGCGCATCACCAACGTTGCCTCGGTCCCCATGAGCGAGGGCGTGAGCTACGGTATGAACTATCGCAGCCCCGGCAACGTGAAAATCTGCACGGTTCCCTTGGGTTATTGCGACGGCTTGATTCGCCTTTTGTCGGGCAAGATCGACTTCGCCTATAACGATCGCGCGGTGCATCAGGTGGGCAACATCTGCATGGACCAGTGCATGTTCGAGGTGGACATGCGCTCGCGCCCGGGCCGCAAAACCCCCGATCCGCGTATTGGCGACGAAGTGCTGATCGCCGGCGCACATCCGAACGTTGATTGCTCGGTCGAGACCATGGCCAAGCTGGCCTGCACCATCGAGCACGAGGTGACCATCGGCTTCTCGCACCGCATGGCTCGCATCTACAAGTAGGCGCCCATGAGGGTCGAAAAACTTGAGCTGGATAAGATCCGCGCGGAGCTAGAAGGCTGTCGGAAGTGCTCTTTGTGCGAGGGGCGCACTAACATCGTTTTCGGCGAGGGCGACCCGCACGCGCGCGTGATGATCATCGGTGAGGCTCCCGGTAAAAAGGAAGACGAGCTGGGGCGGCCTTTCGTGGGTGCGTCCGGCAAGTTTTTGAACGAGCTTCTGGAACACGCCGGCTTGAAGCGCGAGGAAGTGTTCATTGCCAACGTTTTGAAGTGCCGCCCGCCTTCGAACCGCAATCCTCAGGCGGCCGAAATCGAGGCCTGCTCGCCCTATCTGCGTCAGCAGACGCGCTCGATTGATCCCGGCCTCATCGTGACGATGGGCAACTTCGCGACGCAGTTTATCCTGCGCACCGGGGTGGGCATCACCCGATTGCGCGGAACCTGGCAGCGCGCGGGCAAGTTCGCGGTTATGCCCATCTTTCACCCGGCGGCGGCGATTTACGACCGCTCCAAGCGAGATGTGCTGTTTTCAGACTTCGAACTCATTGGCAAGTACGTGCATGATAAAATTGCCGCCGATGAGCAAAATCAACAAGCTGACGCCGAGAATCGCGATTAGGTATCTCGGTCAAGCAAGGAATAAGGAGACCTCATGGTTAACGAAAACGATGTCAAGGCAGTGCTCGAGCTGATCCGTCCCTCCCTTCAGGCCGACGGCGGCGATGTTAAGTTTATTTCCGTCGACGAGGAAGGCGTGGTCACCGTCGAGCTTCAGGGCGCTTGCAAAGGTTGCCCCATGTCTCAGATGACGCTCGCCAACGGCGTTGAGCGCATTCTGAAGGAGCGCGTCCCCGGCGTCACCCGCGTCGTCCCCGCTCACTAATTCTCTCCCATATTGCTTTTTGCACGCCGTCGCGTTTGCGGCGGCGTGTCATGTTTCTGCTTGTAAACGCTTGGTCGTAGCTGGAGGTGCATCATGGCCAAATGTTGGGAATTGCGTGGCTGCTTCGAGGACGTGGAGCTGATGAATCGCTGCCCTCACAACGAGGACGGCTGCAAGTGCCCCGCGGACTGCCATATGGCGAATTGCGAGCGTCCTACCCACAAGGTAACCACGAACATAGATCTGTTGTTCCGTACCGATCTTGACCGCTCCGTTTTGAAGAAAGCGGCTTGCGAGTTCTGCGAGTTCTTCCTAACTTACGGGCCGGTGCTCACGCCCGAGCAGCAGGAGGCTATTAAGGCTCAGCCCCACGAAGTGCGCAGAGCTGCCCGCGAGCGAAAAGTGGGCTCGACCGACTTTTTGGGCGAGAGCTACCAGATCACCAAGCTTGAAGATTTTTAGTCGGCAAACTTCCAGATAGCAAAGGTATTCCATGCTCAACGAGCTGTATCAAAGCATCGATCCCATCGCGTTTTCCGTCGGACCGTTCACGGCCCGTTGGTATGGCATTGCCTATGTTATCGGCTTTTTGGCCGCCATCGGCATCATCTATGCGGTGGGCAAGCGCTGGAAGCTGCGCTTCACCGCCGATCATCTGAGCATCGTGCTTATCTGCGCCATGATCGGCGTGATCGTGGGAGCACGCTTGGGCTACGTGCTGGTGTACAACTTCACCTACTATTCCGCCAACCCTCTTGAGATTTTGAATTTCAGTCACGGCGGCATGAGCTTCCACGGAGGCTTCGTCGGTGCGCTTATTGCGGGAATCCTGGCTGCTCGTTTGATAAAAATGCCCTATCTTAGCTTGCTCGACATTGCCGTTATCGGCGTGCCGGTGGGCTTGTTCTTCGGCCGTTGTGCCAATTTCGTCAACGGCGAGTTGTGGGGTGCGCCTACCGATGCCCCCTGGGGCGTCGTGTTCGGCGGTGCCGCGGGCGAGGTGGCCCGTCACCCAAGTCAGCTTTACGAGGCATGTCTTGAGGGCCTGCTTTTGGGCCTGATCTTGTTCTTGCTGTCGCGCAAGGTACCGGCACGTGCACGAGGCACCTTCTCGGGCGTGTTCATGCTCGGGTACGGTATTTCGCGCTTCCTTGTTGAGTTCGTGCGTCAGCCCGACGTGCAGATCGGTTACCTGTGGGGCGGCTGGTTGACGATGGGTCAAGTGCTCTCGACTCCTCTAATGATCGCGGGTATCTGCCTTATCGCCTATGCGCTTGTGCGCAAGCAGCCGCAGCTTGGCCCTGAGTTTTCAGCTCCGGCAACTGCCGAGGACGGCTCGATTTATGCCGCCCCGGCAGCAAAGGAAAAATTGGCGGCGGGGGAAAAGCTTGCCGTGAAGGACGAGCAGGAAGCCCGGGCTGAAGGGGCGCAGGGCGCGGGCGTTTTTGCGCCCGCTTCGAAGGGCGCCGAGGGCGAGCCTGTAAGCGCGAAGAAAGAGGATTCCCGTGGCTAGCGCCTTGGATGTGTGCATTCTGGGGGCAGGGG
>CAVAUO010000047.1:0-12042 GCA_963591685.1 Escherichia coli | reverse complement strand
GTTCGATGGCTTGTAGTGAATTTGCTCTAAAGCCACTCGACGCTGCCGTCTTCCAGGTGGTAGAGCGCGCCGACGACTTGCAGGCCGGCTTTTTCCTCTTTTTGGATTTCGAGGCTGCTTTCGATGATTTCCAAGCTATGACGAACGTTGAGCTTGCAAGCCTCAACTTCGTCCTTTTCATCGCCGATGGCCTTTGATATCTCGTCCGTGATGAACTTGATGTAGCCTTCGGGATCGTGGTTGATGGCGGCGTCCACCGCACCGCAATGGTCGTGCCCCAGCACAACGAGCAGGTTGCAACCCAAGTGGCCGGCCGCATACTCGATGCTGCCGAGCTGATGATTGTCGATGACGTTGCCGGCGATGCGGATGACGAACAGGTCGCCCAGGCTTACGTTGAAAATTGCCTCGGGCACCACGCGCGAGTCGGAGCAGGTGATCACGATCGCATAGGGCTCCTGTCCCTCAACGTGGCACGAACGAATGGCGGACGAGTAGTCGCCCATGGGGTGGTCGTTCTTTTGGTAGAACTCGTTGCCGTGCTTGAGTTTTTGAATTGCCTTTGCGGGGCGCATGCCTTCTGCGTGGGTTTTCATTGGAAGCTCCTTTTCTTTTGCAACGACTGTAGCGTATGGGCCGAAGGGGTTGCTGCTTGCCCTGGCGAACGTCCTTTTAAAAACCAAAAGGCGCCCACCTTGAAGGTGAGCGCCCGAATGAGCTGGCCTGTGGAAGACTGCGAGTTTTGCCTATCGCCTTGCCCGTTGTCTGCTGCCTTAGTGAGTGATGAGCACAGGCAGATCGGCGCAGTTGCGAAGCACTGCGGTGGAAACGGAGCCCAGGACTGCCTGGATGGCGCCAAGCCCGCGAGAGCCCATGACGATGAGATCGCAGTTCATATCCTTGGCGGTATTGACGATGACCTCGGCGGGTTTGCCGCGCAGAGCGACGAGCTCCATGCAGCTGCGCTTCTCGCCGAACTCGCTCTCGATGGTTTCCTCGAGCTCGGAGATAAGGGGCTTCTTGGCGTCAGTGGCATCGTTCATCAAACCGCCGGCCATAAGGGATGCGATTTCGAAGGTGGGATCCTGCTCCGCCTCGGCATCGTAAACCGAAACGACCAGGATGCGCTCGCTCAAGCCAGCGTCCACGAGCTCAAGCGCAGCGGACAACGCACGCTTTGCCTGCTCGGATTTGTCGTACGCGACCAAAATCTTTTTGTAAGACATGAGAACCCCTCTCATAGGCGAACATTTGACCTGCTTCAATTGTAGGCGATAGCGGCTTTTAAGGCAGCTTGAAACCTGCATTTTACTTTGCAAATCCCTACACATGGGCGCTTCTTTCAGGGGTTTTGCTTCCTTTGGGTGTTTTCTGGGGTCAACTGGCCTGCATTTGGCTTCTAGCTGCACTTGAAACCACTAAAATCCAAGTTATATGACAATACGCAGCGGGGAGGATAAGCGTATGAAAACCGAACTTTGCAATTTGCTCGATATCGAATATCCCATCATCGCGGGCGGCATGGCCCACATTTCCGACGGCGCCTTTGCCGCCGCTGTGTCGGAGGCGGGCGGCCTTGGAGTCATTGCCAGCTGCCTTAACACGCCCGAATGGGTTGAGGAGCAGGTGAACATTCTGCGCTCGCGCACCGATAAGCCCTTTGCAGTCAACCTGATCATGGAATCCTCGATCGTCGAGGATGTTGCGCGCAAGTGCGTGGAGCTTAAAGTCCCCGTGTGCACCATCAGTGCCGGCAAGCCCGACCCCGTGGTCAAGATTTTGGTTGAGGGCGGCGTGAAGGCCATCTGTCTGATCCCTCATGCCCGCGCGGCGAGGAAGATGCAGGACTTGGGTGCTACCGCCGTTATCGCGGAAGGCATGGAGAGCGGCGGCCACATCGGCCGCATGCAGACCTTGCCCATGGTGCGCCAGGTTGTTGATGCGGTGGACATTCCCGTTATCGCGGCGGGCGGTATTGCTGACGGTCGTGGCCTTTTGGCGGCGCTCGCCTTGGGCGCGGTTGGCGTTCAGATGGGCACCGTGTTCCTGGCGTCGAACGAGTGCCCCATCTCCGATGCCTACAAGCAGGCGATTGTTGCTGCGAAGGATAGCGACATCGACATCACGGGCAAGCGCAACCACAAGCAGGTTCGTTGCATCAAAAACGATTTCTGGGCCCACTATTGGGAGCTCGTCGACGCAAACGCACCGGCCGAGGAGCAGTCCGCCTGGGTGCGCGACTCCATCGACATCGCTGTTCAGGGCGACCTTGATCGTGGTTGCATCAGCGCTGGATCCATCGTCGGCATGGTTAAATCCGTGCGTCCCGTTGCCCAGATCCTGAAAGATGTTAATGACGAAGCGGATGTAGCTTGGGCCGAGATGAAGAGGATTTACGGCTAAGCCTTGCGGATGCTCACCTGCATAATCGACGCGCCCTACGAAGGGAAGAGCGTCGAGTTCGTCCTGCGCACCAAGCTCTTCGTAAGTCGAAGGGGTGTTCGCCATGCCCGCAACGTCCCGGGCGGCGTGCTGCTTGACGGCTTGCCGGTGCGCACCGATGCGCCAGTTGTTTTGGGGCAAGAGCTTGCCATCTGCATTAGCGACGAGCACGTGGCAACCAAGGTTTCCGAGGTCGTCCCTGAGCCGGGTCCGCTTGACGTGGTGTTTGAGGATGCCGATTTGATCGTGGTGAACAAGCCCGCGGGCTTGGTGATGCATCCGAGCCGCGGGCACCATGATGGCACCCTGATCAACCGCTTGATGCACTACCTGCAGGCAACGGGGCGCGTTTGCAACCCGCACCCGGTTTCGCGCTTGGACCAGGGCACCACGGGTCTCGTCATTTTCGCGACCAGCGGATACGCGCAGGATCGCCTGCAAGATCAGCTGCACAGCCCTTCGTTCGAGCGCGCTTACTTGGCTTTATGCAAGGGCACGTTTGAGCGTTCATTCGGGCTGGTAGATGCCCCGATAGGACGCGTGGAAGATCTGCCAAGCTCGTTTGACGTGGTGCCGGACGGCAAGGAAGCCCTTACTCATTACAAGGTGCTTGGTAGTTTTGAATTGGAAGGTGCGGGCACCGTTTCCTTGGTTCGCCTGGTGCTGGAAACGGGTCGTACGCATCAGATCCGCGTGCATATGAAGCATTTGGGGCACCCTCTTTTGGGGGACGCCGCTTACGGCGAGCCCTCGGAGCTCATCGATAGGCCGGCGCTTCATTCCTGGAGCGTTGTGGCCGATCATCCCATCAGCCGCGAGCGTTTTTCGGTGGTGGCGCCCTTACCGGCCGACATGCAAGAGCTTGTCCCTGGCAGCCTGGCCGCTGAGCTTGGAACTTACGAGCCTCAGGTGGCCAACGGACGATAATGGGACGGTTGTCGCCTGATAAGCATTACACTGAACGGGAACCAGCTACGACAAGCCGGCTACGATAAACCAACTGCAAAGAATCACCGACCACCATCGGTTACACGGTGAAAAGGAGAATCCAATGAAGGACGAAAACTGCATCTTCTGCAAAATCGGCGCAGGCGAGATCCCCACTTCCAAGGTTTACGAGGACGAGAATGTGATCGCCTTCGACGACATGGAACCCTTGATGCCCGTTCATACGCTCATCATTCCCAAGGACCACTACGCCAACGTTGGCGACAATGTGCCCGAGGAAACCCTGGGCCATGTGTTTGGCGCGGTGCGTAAGGTCGCAGAGATCAAAGGCCTTACCGAGCGCGGTTATCGCCTGTTGGTGAACACGGGCGAGGATGCAAGCCAGAGCGTCAAGCATCTTCATGTGCACCTGCTGGGCGGTGGCCATATGCCTAGGCCCAACGATCAGGACTGGGGTACCGCGGCTACCAACGCCGACCAGATTCACGGCGAGTAGTTTTAGCCGGATGCGGCTGGCTTTGGCGCGGCCGACGCTCTCTTTGGAAAGGCCGCGTGCGGTATCGCGTAAGTTGACTTAAGCATCCCGGAAAGCTCAAGCGGGCAGGGCGCTCGCTTGAGCTTTTCCTGTTTTCAGACTATTTGGTTAAACCTGCCGAAAATCATCCTCTTCGCAATCTGTAGGACAACTTGGTTTGCGAAAATAAAAGCAACAACCACCTAGGCGCAGTGCGCCTTTTTACGATTAAGCCTGCCAACAGGTACGAAAGTGAGGAAACGTGGCCCGTGTGATTCCCTTCAAATGCATGCGCCCCACGCCCGAGGCCGCCGAAGCATATTCTTCATTGCCCTTCGACTTCTACTCCAACGAGGAGGCCGAGGCTATTCTTGAGAAGAACCCCCGCTCCTTCATGCATGTGGATGCTGCCGGCGTCACCTATCCCAAGGCCGATGGGCGCATCGTCGAGTTCCCCTGTGAGCGTGCGCGCGAGATGCTCCAGGAGTACTTGGACGACGACTTGTTCTTCCGCGACGAGGAGCCTGCCTACTATCTGTATCGTCTGACCACTGCTGACGGCACCAGCCAGACCGGCGTCATGGGCGGCGTGTACGTGGGCGAGGAGCAGAACGGCACCATTCGTCGCCACGAGAGCACGCGCGTCGAGAAGGAAAACGGCTGCATCCGCCATATTGAGGCTTGTGCCGCCCACACCAGCGCGGTCTTTTTGGCGTTTCGCGCCAACGAGGACATCGCTTGGGTGATGGACCAGGTTACCCAGCGCGAGCCCTTGTACGATTTCAACGCCGACGACGTGCAGAATACCGTGTGGCGCGTCGATCATCCGGCCGAGATGCGCATTATGAAGCGCGCGTTCGAGTTCATCGACGCGCTCTATATCGCCGACGGGCACCATCGCGCCGCCGCCAACATGCGCTACGGCATGACGCGTCGCGCCGAGCGCGGTGCGACCGACGAGAACGGTGAGCCTTATCCCACCGAGCACATGCTTGCGGTCATGTTCCCTAGCGATCAGTTGGTCGTGCATGATTACAATCGCGCGGTCGAGGATTTGAACGGTCTTACCAAGGAGCGCTTCCTTGAGCTGGTGAGCGAGGAGTTTGATATCGTCGGTCCCTTCAAGGAGCCGGTCCGTCCCACCAAGCGCGGCACCTTCGGCATGTTTTTGCTGGAAGGGGAGGAGTGGTACCGCCTTACCTTCAAGGGCACCAAGAGCTCCTCGATCGTTGGGCGCTTGGACGTTTCCATTTTGCAGGATCGCTTGCTCGATCCCATCCTGGGCATCGACGATCCGCGCTCCAACGATCGCATCGATTTTGTGCGCGGCACGCGTGGTGTGGCAGCGCTTGAGCATCGCACGGTCAATGGGCACGAGGCCGAGGTGTGCTTCTCCCTCTATCCCACCGATCTGGAAGATCTGTTCGCCATCGCCGACGCCAACCAGCTGATGCCCCCGAAGTCCACCTGGTTCGAGCCCAAGATTCGCTCCGGCCTGTTCGTGTACGAGATAGACTAGTCGCAAACGCCTGCGTTTCGTGCGTTTGCGCAGGCGCTAAGGCTGAGGCTAAGAAGGCACTCGTGCCAGAGCCGCAGCAGAAGAAGGCGCCTGCCTTCTTTAGAAAACGAAGTGAAGACCCGCAGCCGAACGGTTGCGGGTCTTCTTCTTGGGAGGGTTCTTTTTAACAAGGGGTCTTAGTGGGTGCCCCTTTCGGGGGCTTGGCTACACGATGCTGGTGCCGCCGTCGATGACGACGAACTGGCCGGTTACGTAGCTGGAAAGGTCGCTTGCAAAGAAGAGCACGGGGCCGGAAACCTCACCGTGCTTGCCGGGGCGGCAGAGTGGGCACTGAGCGTTGTAACCAGCAAGGAACGCCTCGCTCTTGAACAGGGTGTTTTCGGTCATTTCGCTCTCGAACAGGCCGGGGCCTACCGCGTTGACGGTGATGTTGTACTTGCCGTAGCTTGCTGCCATGCCCTTTGTCAGGCCGAGCACTGCTGCCTTGGAAGTGTTGTAGCCGTGGCGGATGAACAGGTCGGCTTTGTCAGCGATAATCGCGTTGACGGAAGCGACGTTTACGATTTTGCCGTACTTCTGCTCTATCATGTGGGGCACGACGTACTTGCTTACCAGGAAGATGCTGCGGACGTTGGTGTCCATGGAGTGGTTCCACTCTTCCTGGGTCAGCGTGTCGACACCGCCGCGAACGGCGACACCGGCGTTGTTGAGCAGGATATCGATGCGCCCGAAGTGCTCCATGACCTTATCGATGGCGGCTTTGACCTGGTCTTCTTCGCATACATCGCATTTCACGGCGATGGCGTCGACGCCGATTTCGCGGCATTCGGCGGCTACGGCCTCAAGCTTTTCTTCGCGGCGAGCCAGAAGCGCCACGTTCACTCCTTGGCGAGCGAAGTCGCGTGCGGCATCGGATCCAAGACCGCTCGATGCGCCGGTGATTACTGCGATTTTTCCCTTTAAGTCGAACATGATGGCTTCCTTTCAATCGACTTTGGTTGTTTGATCTTTGGGTTTTGCTAAGGGGTAGGTCGCGCTGCTTGGCTCCTGCCCCGTAAAGCTCGGTGCCGTGTTTAGAACATGCGGGTGGGGCGTCCGATCTGCGGCGAGTCGTACTTGCCCAGGATGAGTTTGCCGACGATTTCGTCTGTGGCCTCGATGGGGGTGGTCTTCTTCACGCCGAGCA
Source organism: Escherichia coli (assembly GCA_963591685.1). GTDB lineage: Bacteria > Actinomycetota > Coriobacteriia > Coriobacteriales > Eggerthellaceae > Anaerotardibacter. The sequence continues at coordinate 5,433 of CAVAUO010000047.1, read as the reverse complement.
GGTTGATGCTCAGGTTGGTCCATCCGCCGCCCAAAGGCTTCACCACGGGGAACATTGCCCACGGGTCGCTATCGGAGGGCTCGGAGGCGATGGAGGTGATGCCGGCGTTTTCCCAGGTGGAAAAGTCCATCACGCCGCGGTAGGAAAGTAGGCGCAGGTTCTCGACGAAGATGCGGGCGTTTTCGTCTTGGCCCATCTCGTACTTATAGAAGTACTGCATGCCGTCTTGAGGCTTTGAGGTATCGCCGAAGATCTGAGGCGCGGTTTGCGGGTCGTTGTAGTCGCCGATCTCCATGTCGAGATCGAAGATCTTGCGGCCCAGACGCGTGATGTCGGTGTGGATGGCGTCTCCGCTGCGGTACAGATTGATTGAGGCGTGCTTTTTGGGCATGCCCAGCTGGTCGCGGCCGACGAGCATCGCGTTGTCGGTACCCTCGAGCAAAATCGAAATAGGATACAGGCCGGGCGTTCCCTCAAACATCACGGGAATTACCAGGGCGGCTTCTTTGTAGGCTGTTGAGAAATTGGCGTTTTGCACGTTGATGGAATACATCGTGCATACCGGGGCGATGGGGGTGAGCTGCTCGGGCAGCGCCGCCTTGATGGCTGCCGGGTCGGTGATCCATGCTGCGAACAAACCTTCGCAGCCGTTCATGGCACCTTCGGTGGCGTACATCTTCTGAACCTCTTCAGGGGTGCAAACAAACGAACACTTCATGATTGCTTCTCCTTTGCCTTGTTGGTTTTGCTTTTTAAGCATCCTGGATGTTGTTGCCGATCATCATCGCTACGTCGTCTTTCAGGGCCTCAAGGGCAGCGCCGCCGATGCACATAACCTTCGCATCGCGCCAGTAGCGCTCGACGCCCACTTCAGTGCACACGCCCAGTCCGCCGAAGAGCTGGATTGCCTGACGGCCGACGTACTCTGCGGTGAGCGCGCCTTCAACCTTCATCAAGCGGCCTTTGGCCAGGCATTTCTTGCCTTCGTCCTTTTCGGCGAAGGTGGTGTAGACGAAGCCGCGCAGGCTTTCGATGCGAGTCCACATGTCAACGAGCATGTGGCGGACCACTTGGTAGTTGTCGTAGAGGGACTTACCGCGCTGGATGCGCTCGCGCGACTGCTTAAGGGCCATCTCGTAGGCGCCTTCCGCCATGCCAAGGCCAATGGGGCCGCAGGTCATGAATTCGTTGGTGGCGGAAATCATCAAGCCGGCAAGGCCACCGCCCAAGGGGCCGAGCAGGTTTTCCTTAGGAACACGGCAATCGGTGAAAGTAAGGGAGCCGCTTGCCGAACCATGCCAGCCGAGCTTCTTCTCGTAGGCGCCGCAGGAAAGCCCCGGCGTATCGGCATCGATGACGATGGCGCTGATGCCGGCCTTGGTCACGGGATCCACGTGGTCCGAGGTTACGCACAGGACCACGTAGGCATCGGCCACTTTAAGGTTGCTGCAGAAGATCTTCTCGCCGTTGATGATGAAGGAATCGCCGTCGTCCACGGCGCGGCAGGTCCATTCGGTTTGGTTCATGCCGCCGGAAGGTTCGGTTTGGGCGCAGGCGAGGATCTTCTCACCGGTGGCAGCGGGTGCAAGCCAGCGCTTCTTCTGCTCATCGCTGCCCAGAAGCATGATGAGCTCTCCGGCTAGGATGCTATGGGCGCCCATACCCACGCACATGGTGGGCGCGACCTTTGCGATTTCTTCGTAAACCAGCGCGAGCGAGGTGTAATCGGCGCCGCTTCCGCCGTACTCTTCGGGGATGGTGATCCCAAGAAAGCCGAGTTCACCGGCTCGCTTGAACTGTTTTAGGGGGAATTCCTCGGATGCGTCCATTTTAAGCGCGATCGGCGCAAGCTCGTTTTGAGCGAACTCGCGCGCTGCTTGCTGGATGAGCGCACGCTCATCGTTGAGGTACCACATAGTTTTCGTCCTCTCTCCTTGCAGTGTTGCCTTTAGCGCCAAGGCGTAAAAGGCGCTGCTATTTGCAGCTTGGTTCCTAGCAAGGCTTCCGCTCCCCTGCGTAAGCCTTGCTTGTTGGTTTCACTTTAGGTTTGAGGCGTAGGTGTGAATATCTGCAGAAAGCCCATTCTGTATTGTTTCAAGACTGTTTCGTGAACGTGTTCACATATTGGACAGAATGAAGCTTTTGTCTATGGAGGAATACACGAAAAGATGGGACACGCAAAGCGCCGGGCGCTTGGCTAGGCTCCTCGAGTGATGGCCAGGCCCGAATCAAGGGCAAGCTGGAAAGGCGAGCGCCCTTGTGCGCGCTCGAGCGTTGCGATGATGCTGTCTTTCACGATGAAATCGATCGAGGCGACGATTTCCTCTTCGGGTTCGTGCATATCGCTGCGGAACCATGCGACGACGGTGGCCAAGACGGCATGACCGTAGAACAAGCCAAGAAAGCGAAGGAATTCCTCGTCGGCGCCTTCCGCTTCGGGCAGCTTGTGAAGCCCGACCATGATTCCGTCCATGCAGCGCTTGCAATACGAATCGGCCATCTGCCACAGATGCGAACTGTTCACAGCGCAGCGGCATACCGCGCGGTGCTCGCGGCAGCGGTGGAAGAGGGTTAGCAAGCCGTTGCCCCACAAAAAGCAATCGCCGTCGGAGCCCAGGCACTCAAGCAGCCTGCCGGACAGCGCAAAGGATGCCAGGTCGTAGATGTCGGTGAAGTGATAGTAGAAAGTTGAGCGGGGGATGTCGCAGGCCTCTGAGATCTCGCGGACGCTGATCTTGTCGAGCGGCTTTTCCCTCATAAGCGAGAAAAGCGCGGTGCATAGCTCTTGCCGCGTCCATTCCGACATCATCTCTTTTTTCACGATGGCCCCTCTCGTCTCCCCAGACGCTACCAGTATAGCCATTGAGAGCGGAAAAGCCCCGCTGATTGAACGTGTTCAGCAAATTGTTCGGATTGCAGAGAAGAGCACGGGGCCGCGCGTTGGCGGGGCGACTATTCGGATTTCTTGAAGCCCCACATGCGCACCCCTGATGCTGCGGACTGCGGCTGGATTGAGGTTCTTGCCGTTGGCAGAAGGGCGCGGCCTCTTTTGGGCACGGGTTGATCAGGCTCCCCGTTATGAGATCATAGAGCGTTGTGTATTGGAGGAAATATGTCTGCTGCGCTCTACTCATCTCTTGATCTCACCATTGGTGATCTCGAACGAACCAAACTCCCATCTTTCCAGAGAAAACTCGTTTGGACCCGAAAGAAGAAGGAGTCTTTCATCGAAACTCTTCGCCAAGGGCTTCCGTTCGGATCCGTGCTTGTGTATCCCGAGAGTAGCAAGAACGATTCCGAGTATTTGCTGTTGGACGGGCAGCAACGTATATCCACTATTCTTGAATATAAGAAATGCCCGTTGCGTTTTTGGAAGCCCCTCAACAGGGAGGACTATCAACAAGCGCTCAACAACATAAACGCTATGCTGCCCGAGGAGAGGCAACTGACAGAGAAAGACTTTGATGTTTTCTATCCCTGGAATGACTCCAATGAACGATATACCGACTGGCTTGACCTCGTCGACCCAGCGGAGGTGCGCAAGGAAGTAAGAAAGCGTCTGAGAGAGCTGCAAGACTCCATCAAGGCCTTTGTTGACTTGGAGAATCTGAAAATTCCCGCGATCAAGTTCACCGGCAGCTCCGATCTTATTGCCACGGTGTTCTCGAACCTCAATCAGGGTGGAACGCCTTTGTCAAAATACGAAATCTACAACGCGGCCTGGATTAATACAAGCATCAGGTTGCTTCCGCCGGGTAAGTCTCATCTGCAGGACGCAATTCTCGACAACGTGAAGCGGCATTACAGCGACATGATCAACGAAGCCGAGCTTGAACTCGATGGATTTTCCGAAGACGAACTGACCCAAAATAGGGATATAACGCTTTGGGAGCTCGGCATGGCCCTTGGCATGTACGTTCAAGAAGAGCTTAAAGCCCTCGTTCCCCAAAAAGATAAAAACAAGGTACCTGAAATCGGGTTCGGTCTATTGGGCATAGCCGTCAACATCGATAATCGCTCTCTGTCAAAGCTCAACAACTACATCGGGGAAATCGACGGGCAACTCCAGCTTATTCTCGAAAAGACCGAGCGCATCTGCATTAACCTGCAAGACATCTTTTATAGGCTGCTCAAGCGCTTAAGAGGTAAGAAGAACGATGAGTGCATGCTTGGCCTTTCTACGACGTTCAAGACACTCTCCTACTTTGCGGCTCTTTGGAATCTTGATCCAAGCAGCGATGATTATCGCAACTCGCTTGAGAACATTAAGGCTTATTACCTTCTTGATGCCCTTAACGGATCTTGGTCATCTCACGGCGATCAACGTCTTTTGGACTACTACCCTGAGAGCAAGAAGAGGACATATCTAGAGTCCGTTGACCGAGATCGGCTTATGGACGCGTTCGATATTTGGTTCTCTGACGAAACTCCCGGGATAAACTTCAAAGCGGAGTCCTCGGCTATCACCACGATTCACGCCAATCTTACATACTTATCCAATACCATATCCAACGGTGATGATTACGAGTTGGAGCATATCGTTCCGAGGAAGTTAATCGATCGGTACGATGACGGGCCCAGCCGCTTGTTCTTTGGCAATACCATCGGTAACTGTATGTATCTCCCGCGTATCGACAACAACAAGAAAAAAGACAAGATACTCTATGACTTCAAGGATCCGTCTGAGTACTCGGCGCTTATAGAGGAGTCCCTCTATCCTTCGGAGCAGGATTTGCGCAAGGCCATTGATGCCCTAGAGAAGAAGGATTTCGAGACGGCCAATCAGGTTGTTCTTGATCGGTCGTATAAAATAGCTGCGGCAATCGCCGATAGGCTGCTCAGCTAGCAGATCTCGCTTGCTTAGCGTCTGCTTCGCCGAGAGGACTGAGCTGTTCGACGAGCTGATTCACGGCAGAATCTCGAGGTTTCCGGATGCGTACACGTTGAAGAAGAGGTACGTCGGGGTTGTCGAGGGCCAGGATTTCTTTCCCGCGAGAGAGGAAATGCCAATTTTGGCAACAGGTTTATGAGTGACAAGATTGAATTGATGGCAACTTTGGTAGGTACTGGCGTTGCCGTTTTGACATATCTCGGAGTCAACGTTCCTGACCTATGGGGGCTCGGGGAATATCTTGGCTGGGCCTTGCCATTTATCTACTTGGTTGTCGGCATTGCCATAGGTTATGGCGCACGTACGTTTATGGGACAACGAGGTGTCGGCCAGAGGCCGCAGAGCGGAATATCTGGACCCACGAGAGACGAAATTCGCGAGAGCTTTGATGGCGCACCATACAAAATGAAAGTATATCTAAAGGCCGTGCTGATCCATGGCGCTGTATATTACGAATCGGATGACCTCTCTTGGACTTATTGGAAAGACGGGGGTGCGGACGTTTTCCTGGACCGGCTTATGCGGCCAGCCCCTTGCTTCTG
>CAVAUO010000046.1:0-12305 GCA_963591685.1 Escherichia coli | reverse complement strand
GAGTTCTGCGACTGGTACATCGAGCTTTCCAAGCCTCGTCTGCAGTCCAATGGTGTCGACCGTGAGATTTGTCAGCGCAACTTGGTGTTCGTACTCGATCAGGCTCTGCGTTTGCTCCATCCCATCATGCCCTTTGTCACCGAGCAGATCTACGCTGATCTTCCTTGTGCGAAAGAGGGCGAGTTCTTGATGATGGCTGAATGGCCCGATGGTGACGCGCTGTCTCAGTACCGTGACGCCGACGCCGAGCGTGCCATCGCGCTTGCAATCGCTGCTATTTCCGGTGTTCGCGCCACGCGTGCCCGTTACGGCATCAGCCCCAGGCAGGAGCTTGAGGTCGTCGTTCGTGCCGACGACCAGTCTGTTCTGGATTTGTTCAATGAGCAGAAAGAGCTAATTTGCGCTCTTGGTCGTATTTCTGTTATCACGGTTGGTCTTGATGCTGAAAAGCCTGCGGAATCCTCGTTGGTGCTTGCCAACGGTGCCGAGCTGTTCGTTGTTCTTTCCGGTTTGGTAGACTTCGCCGCTGAGCGTGCTCGTCTTGAGAAGGAAATCGCAAAGCTCGAGAAGGATTACCTCAAGTACAGCAAGAAGCTTAGCAATCCCGGCTTCCTTGCCAATGCTGCGCCTGAAGTTATCGAGAAGGACAAGGCAAAGGTTGCCGACATGGACGAGCGCCTCCGTCAGATGCGTGCCCAGCTTGCCGACATGGCTTAAGTCCCATTGCCGATGATCGAAGGGCCTGCTTTGCGGGTCCTTCGTGCTAACATTTTGTGAAAACACATCATTAGGTTCGGGCTTTATCGCGATAAAGCCAACGAAGGAAAACGTATGCGCGAAAAACTGGAACAAATCATAGAAGCTTATAAGGAGCTTGAGACCAAGCTCGGTGACCCTGAGATCGTCAACAACCAAAAAGAATACATCCGACTCTCCAAGAGTTATTCCGATCAAGGTCCTTTGGTGGAGGCTGCACGCAAGTACGTGCAGCTTTTGGATGACTTGGCTGAAGCCAAGGAGATGCTTGGCGATCCAGACATGAAGGAGTTCGCGCAGGAAGAGATTTCCAGTATTGAGGCGAAGCTTCCTCAGCTTGAAGAGGACATTAAGTTGATGCTCATTCCGAGCGATCCCGCCGATGAGAAGGACATCATCGTTGAAATCCGTGCAGCGGCTGGTGGCGACGAGGCCGCAATCTTCGCCGGCGATCTTTACAAGATGTATGAGCGTTTTTGCTCCCATCACAAGTGGAAGATTGAAACCCTGGACGTTTCTCCTTCGGACGCCGGTGGCTTCAAGAAGATCGAGTTCAAGGTTAAGGGCGACCGCGTCTATTCGATCATGAAGTTCGAATCGGGCGTTCATCGCGTTCAGCGTGTTCCTAAGACCGAATCGCAGGGGCGCATCCAAACCTCCACGGCTACTGTTGCCGTTTTGCCCGAGGCCGATGAGGTTGATATCGAGATCAACGAGGCAACCGACCTGCGTATCGACGTTTATCGCGCCGGCGGCCCTGGTGGGCAGTGCGTTAATACTACCGACTCCGCGGTTCGCATCACGCACCTTCCTACGGGTCTGGTTGTTCAGTCTCAGGATCAGAAGTCTCAGCTGCAAAACAAGATTGCCGCTATGGCTGTGCTTCGTGCTCGTTTGTACGAAAAGCTTCTTGCTGAGCAACAGGCTGCTGAAGGTGCAAAGCGTTTGGCGCAAATCGGCACCGGCGCGCGCGCCGAAAAGATCCGCACCTATAACGGCCCGCAGGATCGTGTCACCGATCATCGTATCGGTTTCAATAGCACCTACAACGGTGTTCTTCTGGGTGATTTGCTCGGAGATGTCATCACAGCACTTCAGGCGGCCGATCGCGCCCAGAAGCTCGAGGAAGCCTCCCTGTAGTGGCGTATGTACCTGTGCAACATAGTTTGAACTCTGAAAGCGCTCCCGATGGGGGCGCTTCCTCTGCTGGCAGGCAATGGAGCGTCAAGGAGATTCTTGACTGGTGCCAGTCCTACCTGGAGCGATGCGGGGATGAGAACCCTCGTCTTTCCGCCGAGTGGCTTTTGGCCGAGGCTCTGGGCATGTCGCGAATCGATCTGTACCTCAATTACGCCAAACCCCTAAGCACCGAAGAGCGTGCAACGATGCGCGAATGGGTGCGTAGGCGTGGGGCAGGGGAGCCGCTTCAGCTCATATGCGGATTTGCCCCGTTTCGTCACTTGACGATAAGGGTTGAGCCAGGGGTTCTTGTGCCTCGTCCGGAAACCGAGGTCTTGGTAAGCGAGGCTTTAAATGCTTTGAAGCTTCCTTCCGTGGCTGCTCATGTTGTCAGTGGGCCTGACGGTCTTGAGGAGACGCTCGAGGCCGACCTTCCTGGCATCGAGGCGGTCGATCTTTGTACTGGCTCAGGCTGTATCGCTTGCTCCATAGCAAGCGAGTATCCTGCTGCTCGTGTCGTTGCAATCGACATTGACCCAGCGGCTTTGAGTTTGGCGCAGCGCAATATAGACGATCTTGGGTTGTACGAGAGGGTCGAGCTTCTTTGTGGCGACCTTCTGGCCGAGCTTTTACCTGATGGCCGCGATCACTACGACCTCATTATCAGCAATCCTCCTTATGTGCCCACTGCGGTATGCCAGAGCCTTGATTCCGAGGTTAAGGATTACGACCCCTTGCTTGCCCTTGACGGAGGCGAGGACGGCCTGGATCTGGTTCGTCGTTTTGCCGGTGACGCTCTTTTCTGCTTGAAGCCGGGCGGCTTGCTTGCCTTGGAGTTGTACGAAGGTCATATGGACAAAGCAAAAGCCCTGCTCGAAGAGCAAGGCTTTTCGTCCATTGACGTCAAAGAAGATTTGACGGGCCGCCCCCGGGTTATCTTGGCGCGAAAGCCTGAGTAGGACCCAAGGCCTTCGTGTGAGGGCTCTTACTCGTGTTTAAGCCTGATAAGCGGCAGGTTATCAGGGACGTCCTTTCCCCACCAGAAAACGCCTTCGTCGGCCAGTGTTTTGCTGCAGACCTGGTATTCCTTGGCCGAGTAGGCGTTGTAGTCTATTTCCTCTTGGGTCATTTTCCTTTTCACTTTGCCTGGCAAGCCCATTACCACGGAGTTTGCCGGAATCACGACGTTTTTCGATATGACGGCCCCGGCTCCGATAAGGCAATTTTCGCCGATAACCGCATTGTCCATGACTACCGAACCCATGCCTATGATGCAATTGTCACCGATGGTGCACCCGTGGATAATCGCGCCGTGCCCCACGGTGACGTCCTTTCCTATCATGGTGGTGGAATCGTGCGACACATGAATGACGACGTTGTCTTGAACGTTGGATCCTTCGCCGATGATGATTTCGTGATGGTCTCCTCGTGCAACGACTCCGGGCCATATGGAGACGTTCGCACCGATGCGTATATCGTTAAGCAGGCTTGTGTTTTTGGCGATTCGCGCGGTGGGGTGGACGCTTACTCCATTGATGGGGTTTAGCTTGATCATTGAAGAGCCTTTCCCTTTCGATATCGTATTCAAAACGAGTATAGCTTTCGAATTCCGAGGTATGGCAACAGCTATTAAATTTTGTCCGAAAACGAATAGCAATATCGTTTGCGGAAGAATCCGACCAGTTCAAGAAGCAGGTCTTTTCTAGATTGGAAATATCTTTCCCCGTCAAAAACTAGAATCTGTCCATCAGCAAGAATGCCCGCTCGGTGTTTTTCGAAAAACTGAATTTAAATTCCAATTCTTCAAAATTATCAATTTGGCAAGGTGGATTTTGGGTGCAAGAATGTCATCAGTGACAAGGTCAGTTGCCTGATCGTTGGGGAACGCGAAGGCTTCGTTGGGGAACGAAAATGGCCGTCATGCATACCTCTGTTGGTTCGCAAGGAGGACCTGAGGTTGGTTTTGAGGGGATTTAAAACCAACCGAAACAAATGGCAGCGGACGCGCTGCCGCATCCAATGGGAGGGGCCCATGGATTCCCCCTCGTCTTCAAGCTGGGGAGCTTCAAGACGAGGGGGATTTTTTTGTACACAGAGCTTGTATTCTAAGAAACGGGCTTGTTGTTTGATTCAGGTCGTTGCCTAGACGGCTATTTTGCTTCGAGCAATCTGCGCGGTGACTTTGAGCTATAACTCGGTTTGGATTGCAGTCTGCTCTGCGTTTTACGCAGTAGAAAGCTCTTGGTTGGGCGGAACCTACTACTGTCTTCGGATGGCTATTCAGCAGCGTTGACAGGGTAGAGGCGCTTTGTGAGCTTGATGAACTTATCCACGACAATAGGGAAGTCAGCATCTGCGCGGTAGCAGAAGTAAAGCTGATGGAAATCCTTGGGTGCGTCTTTGATCGGGATGATGTCTACTTCTTCTTCGAAGGCGTTCAAGAGCCATGATTTGCAGGCGATGGCCATGACGTCCGGATTTGCGGAAACCATGGAACCTAGGGTGATCTCATCGTCATAGAGACACTCGATCGTCAGGTTGTAGCCGTGAATGAGGTTGTAAAGCTCCTTGCCGATGGGGCCTTCAAGGTTGTACGAGATCAGGTAGTGGTCTTTCAGCTCTTTGAGCGTGATGCCCTCGCGCCCGGCAAAGGGGTGGAGCTTATTCACCACAAGAGCAGCTTCTTGCCACCAGCAGGGGATGCACTCGATTTCGGGATCTTCTCCCATAGTTCCGCAAAAAGCCACGTCAACGGCGCCCTGTTTGAGCGCTTCCAGGGTGGCAGGTGTTGGAGCCTGCTTCACCTTTATCTGAACGTCGCCATGCGTTTCTTTTCGATATTCGTAGATGAGCTCAGACCAGTTATGGCTTTGCGTTGTGTTGACGGCGCCGATAGTGATCTCGCGCACGTGGTTTCCTGATTTCTCCTTTACCAAGCGCACGCCATCGTCAAGAAATTTAAGCGATGAGGTGACATACTGGTAGAAGATGCGGCCCTCTTCGGTTAAATCGACAGAGCCCTTTTTGCGAATGAATAGAGTGGCCCCAAGCTCTTTTTCCAAACCGCTTATCGCGGTGGACAGGGTTGACTGCGAAACAGCTGCATCCAAGGCGGCGAAGCGATAGCTTTTGGTGTCCGCCAAGGTTTTGAAATAGGTGAGGTGGGCCAGGTTCACAGGGCTCCCTTTCTTTTCGGTTGATGGCAATTATAAAGGTTAACATGTTCATAATCCAGCTCGAGTGTTGCATATGCCCAGGTAGATTGCGGCGTAGGTCGCTTGGGCCGCGATTCATGTGCTCGACGCCCATGCCAAGGCGTTCGGAATCATTTCAAAATCTTGCAAATCAACCTGGAAACTTGTCGGCAAGGGTGCTATTGTCGGCTATACAAAAGCTACGACGAGGAAAAGTAGGGACGAATCCTTCCCCCAGAGAGTCAGCGGTGCTGGAAGCTGATGTTGGACGGTCCGAAAGCCACCTCCGAGCTGTTCGCCTGAAAGCGGCAGGCATCCACCGGACGATCTTCGGTGAGTGCATGCGGCCGGTAAGTTGAAACGGTGACTCCGTGATCGTTGATAGGGTGCCAAGGATTGGCGCCTCTTGCTTCGTGAGGTCCTGAATCAGCTTGCTGGTCAGGATTATTTTTATGTCATGAACCTTTAGGAGAGGAAAGGGGCATCCATGGATCTTAGATCCGATCAAATCAAAAAGGGGCTTGCTCGAGCGCCTCATCGCAGTCTGCTGAAGGCGGACGGCCTTACCGATGAGGAGCTGGAGCGTCCTTTGGTTGCGGTCATCAGCTCGACCAACGATATCATCCCGGGTCACCTGCATTTGTCCAACATCGCGGATGCCGTCAAGGCGGGCATCCGCATGGCGGGCGGTACTCCCTTCGAGATGACCACCATCGGCGTTTGCGATGGCATCGCGATGAATCATGAGGGCATGAAATATTCCCTCACTTCTCGCGAGGTTATCGCGGACTCCGTCGAGTGCGCCGTTCAGGGCCACGCTTTCGACGCAATGGTCCTGATTCCCTCGTGCGACAAGATAGTTCCCGGCATGCTCTTGGCGGCCTGCCGCTTGAACATCCCCACCGTTTTGGTTTCCGGCGGCCCGATGCTCGCCGGCCACGACAAGTGCGGCAACCAAACCGACTTGAACACCCTGTTCGACGCCGTCGGCCAGGTTACCGCCGGCACGATGACCGACGAGGAGTGCAAGTGGCTCGAGAACACAGCTTGTCCCACCTGCGGTTCCTGCTCGGGCATGTTCACGGCAAACTCCATCTGTTGCCTGGCTGAGGCTATTGGCATTGCGCTTCCCGGCAACGGCACGATTCCCGCCGTCTACTCCGAGCGCATCCGCCTGGCAAAGCATGCTGGCATGAAGGTTATGGAGCTTCTTGAAAAGGGCATCACCGCGCTTGACATCATCAACGAGAAGTCGCTGCACAACGGCATGGTTTTGGACATGGCCTTTGGCGGTTCCACCAACACCATGCTTCATTTGACCGCTATCTCGCATGCGGCGGGCTGCCCTGTCACCTTGGATGACTGGGATAAGGTTTGCAAGAAGACTCCCAATCTTACGCGTATCGCTCCCGCTGGTCCTTTGCACATCGAGGATCTGCATGCTGCCGGCGGCATCCCCGCCATCTTGGGCGAGCTTGGTCGTGCTGGCCTTCTTGAGACCGATGCTCTAACCTGCCATGGCACCATGGGTGAATGGCTCAAGGAATGCCCCAAGGTCGATGGGGAAGTGGTTCGCACCAAGGAGAACGCTTACGCGCAGGTCGGCGGCCTTGCCGTTCTGAGCGGTAACCTTGCTCCCGACTGTGCAGTCGTGAAGCAGTCCGCTGTGTCCGACGAGATGCGTCAGCATTCCGGCCCAGCGCGTGTGTTCAACTCCGAGGACGAGGCCTGTGAGGCAATCTTCGGCGGCAAGATCAACGCTGGTGACGTCATCGTCATCCGTTACGAGGGTCCCGCTGGCGGTCCGGGTATGCGCGAGATGCTCACCCCCACTTCCGCCATCTGCGGCATGGGCCTCGATAAGTCCGTCGCCCTTATCACCGACGGTCGCTTCTCCGGCGCAACCAAGGGCCCGGCCATTGGCCATGTTTCTCCTGAGGCATTTGCCGGTGGGCCCATCGCGCTCGTCGAGGAAGGCGACATCATCTCCATCGACATCGATGCCAACAGCATCACAGTTGATGTCGACGAAGCCGAGATGGCACGTCGTCGCGAGAACTGGATGCGTCCTGCGCCCCGTTACACTACCGGCGTGCTCGGTCGCTATGCGAAGCTCGTTTCCAGTGCTGATAAGGGGGCGTATTTCGGATGAGCATCGACAAGGATTTAGAGAAAAAGCTCGGGCTTGGCCCCAACACCGAGAAGCAGGGCAAGACCATGACCGGCGCCGAAGCCCTGATCGCCTCGCTCGAGGCCGAGGGCGTCGACACTATCTTCGGTTACCCCGGAGGCCAGGCCATCAAGATTTACGATGCGCTGTACGACTCGAAGAAGATCAACCACGTTCTCGCTCGTCACGAGCAGGGCGCAACGCATGAGGCCGACGGTTACGCACGCGCAACCGGCAAAACCGGTGTCGTCATCGTTACCTCCGGTCCCGGCGCCACCAACACGGTTACAGGTATCGCGACGGCCTATATGGACTCCATCCCCATGGTTGTCATCACGGGTCAGGTTCCTCGTCGCAACATCGGCACCGATGCATTCCAGGAAGCCGACATCGTCGGCATCACCATGCCCATCGTCAAGCACAGCGTGCTTCTGCAGTCCTGCGACGATTTGACGCGCACCTTCCGCGAGGCCTTCTACATCGCCAACACAGGTCGTCCCGGCCCCGTTCTTATCGACGTTCCGTCCGATCTTCTTGGTCAGGAAATGGTGTTCGAGTATCCCGAAGATGTGAACATTCCGTCTTACAAGCCGACGGTTCGCGGCAACTTGCGTCAGATTCGTCAGGCTGCCCAGATGATGACTCAGGCTAAGCGCCCGCTGTTCTACGTTGGCGGCGGCATCATCGCGTCCAATGCCACCGAGGAATTGGCGGATGTCATGGAGCATTTGCGCATTCCTGCGGTTTGCACGCTCATGGGCAAGGGTTCCATTCCGGCATCGAGCCCCCTTAACCTCGGTCTGGTGGGTATGCATGGTTCCAAGTTCGCCAACTACGCCATGACCAATACCGACCTGATCATCGCTGTCGGCGCTCGCTTCTCCGATCGCGTTACGGGCAAGTTGGCCGACTTCGCGCCTTATGCGAAGGTCATTCATGTGGACGTCGACCCTGCCGAGATCGGCAAGAACCGCATTGCCGATGTCCCCATCGTCGGCGACGCTAAGCTCGTTCTTTCGGCATTGCGCGATGCTTTGATTTCGGATGGCGCCAAGCCTAATACCGGTGATTGGCTCGACCAGATCGCACGCTGGCGCAAGGCTCATCCTTATTACGCTCCCGGCGTTTCCACGGAAAACGGCGCGATCAGCCCTGAGGGCGCGCTCGATTTGCTTGATTCCATGCTCGACTACGACAATACGATCATCACCACCGAGGTCGGTCAGCATCAGATGTGGGCTGCCCAACATATGAACGTTGAGCATCCTCGCAGCTTCCTTTCCTCCGGTGGCGCGGGAACCATGGGCTATGGCTTCCCCGGAGCTATCGGCGCTAAGATCGCATGCCCCGATAAAGAGGTTATCTGCATCGCCGGCGACGGTTCTTTGCAGATGAACATCCAGGAGATGGCTACCGCGACGGTCAACAAGTGCAACGTCAAGGTGCTCGTGATGAACAACTCCACCTTGGGTATGGTTTTCCAGTGGCAGGACCTCTTCTACGATGGGCGCTATAGCAGCACTATCCTCCCCGAGGACGTTCCTGACTTCGTCAAGCTCTCCGAGGCCTACGGCTGGCAGGCCGAGATCGTCTCCGACCCTGCCGAGCTTGAAGGTGCCCTCAAGCGTCTCCTGGACGCCGACAGGCCGGCCCTTCTCGATATGCGCATCGAACGCAAGGAGAAGGTATTCCCGATGGTCGCGCCCGGTGCGCCCCTTGATGACATCATAGGCGCCATCAACGTGGGTCCCATTTTTGAAATGATCGACGAGCATGAGGAGGGAGGTCGATAATCATGGAGAAGCAGATGTATGTTCTTTCTCTTTTGGTCGATAACGCACCGAGCGTTCTGACCCGTATCACCGGCCTGATTTCGCGTCGTGGCTTCAACATCGAGTCTTTGTCGGTTGGTCCCACCGAGGACCCCACATTATCGCGCATCACCATCACCATCTCGTGTGACGATGTCGCCTACGAGCAATTGACCAAGCAGCTGCACAAGCTGATCAACGTTCATAAGATCACCGACCTGACCGCTCAGGACGCCATCGAGCGCGAGCTGGTGCTTTTCAAAGTGCACGCTTCGCCGGAAAAGCGTTCCGAGGTCATCGAGATCGCTAACATCTTCCGCGCCAAAATCGTCGACGTGGGTAAGACCAGCCTCACTATCGAGGCAACAGGCAACAGCACTAAGCTTCAAGGCATCGAGGATCTTCTTCGCGCCTATGGACTTAAGGAGATTATCCGCACCGGCATGATTGCGATGTCGCGCGGTTCCAAAGTGAGCTAATCTGTTACCTGCATAATTTTGGTAAAAGGCCATAAGTAGAAGGGAATGAATATGGCTGTCGAAATTTTGTACGAAAAGGATACGAACCCTGAGGTCATTAAGGGCATGAAGGTCGCCGTCATCGGTTACGGCTCCCAGGGTCACGCTCATGCGCTCAACCTCATGGACTCCGGCGTCGATGTGCGCGTCGGCCTGCGCGAGGGTTCTTCTTCTTGGGCCAAGGCTGAGGAAGCTGGTCTGAAGGTTACCACCATGGATCAGGCAGCCGAGGAAGCCGACCTTATCATGATTCTCGTTCCCGATGAGCTTCAGCCCAAGGTTTACGCCGATCATGTTGAGTCTCACCTGAAGGAAGGCAACACCTTGGCCTTCGCTCATGGCTTCAACATCCACTACGGCTACATCAAGGCCCCCGAGAATGTCAACGTTATCATGTGCGCTCCTAAGGGCCCCGGCCACATCGTTCGTCGTCAGTACACCGAGGGTTCCGGCGTGCCTGATCTGGCTTGCGTTGCACAGGACGCAACCGGCAACGCTTGGGATATCGCACTTTCCTACTGCTGGGGCGTCGGTGGTGCTCGTTCCGGCATCATCAAGGCAACCTTCGCCCAGGAGACCGAAGAGGACCTCTTCGGCGAGCAGGCAGTTCTTTGCGGCGGCCTGGTTGAGCTCGTCAAGGCTGGCTTCGAGACCCTTACCGATGCCGGCTATCCCGCCGAGCTTGCCTATTTCGAGTGCTACCACGAGATGAAGATGATCGTCGACCTGATGTACGAATCCGGCATTCACTTCATGAATTACTCCATCTCCAACACTGCTGAGTACGGCGAGTACTATGCTGGCCCCAAGGTCATCAACGAGCAGTCCCGCGAGGCAATGAAGCTCATCCTTGAGCGCATTCAGAACGGCGAGTTCGCCAAGGAGTTCGTTGCCGATTGCAACAACGACCACAAGTGGCTCCTCGAGCAGCGTGAGGCCATCAACAACCACGAGATCGAGAAGACTGGCGCCAAGATTCGCTCCATGTTCTCTTGGGTCAAGGCATAAGCTTCAAGTCTTGGATTTCGCCCTGCTTTCAACGGCAGGTATGGGAAGGGCCGCTTCGGTGGCCCTTCTTTTTGCTTTGATTCATATCTAGGACGGAATGCCTTGTCAGAGCAAATTTTCGACAATTTGAGCGAAGTGAATCTATTAGACGAGGGCTCTTCTTTGATAAAATGTTTAAAGAAATAAGAATTAGGAGGCTGCAATATGAAGACCAATAACTATATTGTGCTTGGAATCTCTGCCATAGCCGCTGCTTTTCTTTTGTTCCTTTGGTACTACCTAGGCTTCAACCATATCGACGATCCCTTCGATCTTGTCCTTGCCATCCTGTGGTGGATCGGCATTGTCGTGATTGCCGCTATCATCATCAAGCTTGAGTCGAAGCGTCGTGAGGCCATTCGCACCGTTTACGTTTCGCCTACGGCTTTATACAACTCCGAGCGTGGCATCGTTGGCCTTTCGGGCCAGCAAGCGGCAGATGCGATCTCTGAGCTCATTTCCGATTTGCATTATGGCTTCAGCAAAAAGGAACTTCCCGAGAAGGCGAAGTTCGACTATCGCTACGTTGTGGAGACGAGCGAGTTCAAGAAGGCTGATTCCGACAAGCAGGAGGAGTCAACCTGGAAGGGGACCGTCACCAAGATCGATCGCCAAAACGGTAACACCGAGGTGTCTTTCGAGGGTGAGCAAGAACTTCGCGCTGCCCTCGCGTCTTAAATGCTTATCGCTTCATTTCGCTATAAAGCAAGGTTTCAAGCTTGTTATAAATACTCCGCTAGGCGGTTTTTAAAGCCTAGTCCTTTGGTTTAGGAGTATCGTGTTCTCTGTTTTGTCGCTGGCTCAGGCTTGAGCCAGCGAATTTGTTTGACGAAAGAGAGAACCAATGGCTTCTTTGAAAGGTTCGGGACCGGTAAACGATCCCAACGGCTTGTCGTTGCCGCATTTGATCGCAGCGGTCATCACCGCGGTCATCGGTGGCGGCGTTTTCACCATGGCAGGCGACATGGCTGCTGCCGGCGCCAATACCGGTGGCGTTCTGATTGGTTGGGTGGTAAGCGGCATCGGAGTTTTCTCCTTGATGATGTGCTTCTTCGCCCTATCGCGCTATAAGCCTGAATTGGTGGGCGGCATTTACAGTTATGCTCGCGCTGGTTTTGGCAAGTACATGGGCTTCCTTTCGGCTTACGGCTATTGGATCAGCGCCTTGATGGCCAATGTTTCCTACACGACCTTGATGTTTGCGAGCTTGGCCTTTTTCTTCCCGATCTTTGGAGAGGGCAACAACCTGGAATCGGTCATCGGCGCTTCGGTGATCGTTTGGGTTTGCTGGTTCCTTGTAAGCCGAGGTGTTAAAGAGGCCGCTAGCGTTAACATCCTTACCACTATTGCGAAGATTGTCCCGCTGTTCGTGGCTATTGTGGCTTTGATTTTGTCGCAGCATTTTGACCTCGCTATCTTCATGGACAACTTCTGGGGCGAGCCCGATGGTCCCGATCTGTTCGATCAGGTTGTTGGTATGGTCGGTGTGTCCGTGTGGATCTTCTTGGGCATCGAGGGCGCGGTTGTCATTTCTGGTCGCGCGAAATTGAGTAAGGATGTTGGACGAGCCACCGTCATCGCCTTTGTCGGCATCCTTGCTATCTATCTTTTGGTGTCTATCCTTTCGATG
>CAVAUO010000045.1:0-12366 GCA_963591685.1 Escherichia coli | reverse complement strand
TCTTAAAAGTGCCCCGCGCGAAGGGCTGCCCGAGTTACGCCGCGCCATCGCTCATTACGTGGCGCGCGCTCGCGATATGCAGGTTGAGCCCTGGCAGGTGGTCGTCGGCGCGGGTGCCCAAGGGCTCTACCCTGTGCTTCCTCGTTTGCTCGGTTGCACGCGTTTTGCCGTGGAGGATCCGGGTTATCCAACGCTTGCCCGAACTTACGCCGCCAGCAACATCGAGGTTGCGCAGGTCGCCATGAACGAAAAGGGAATGGATGTGGACGCCCTGCGTGCTTCGGGGGCGCAGGTGGCGCACGTGATGCCATCGCATCATTTCCCCACGGGCGCGGTTATGCCCATCGCGCGCCGCTACGAGCTTTTGGCCTGGGCCTCGGAAGGGGAGGGTCGCTACATCATCGAGGACGACTACGATTGCGAGTTTCGCCACCAGGGCCGACCGATTCCCGCCTTGCAGGGCATCGATGCCGCCGAGCGAGTGGTGTATCTCAACACCTTCGCGCGTACCATCGCTCCAAGCCTCAGGCTGGGGTTCATGGTCCTGCCTGCGCATCTGGCTGAACGTTTCCACGATGAATGGGGCGGCGAAGCCTCGTCGGTTTCTTCCATCGAGCAGATGGCGATGGCGCGTTTTCTGTCCGAGGGCGCCTTCGACAAGCACGTCAATCGCATGCGTCGTCATTACCGTGAGGTGCGCGACTCCTTCCTTGAGGGCTTGGATGGAATGTCTTGTAGCACCCTGGGCAAGGATGCGGGCCTGCATTTCGTGCTCGACTGCGAAGAGCCCCTTGATGAGGTACGCCTTAAGGCCGAGATTTTGAGGGAAGGCGTGTGCGTGAAAACCTTGAGCGACTACTTCAGCGGTCCTGCCGATTCAGGCGGCGCATCGGCCCGGCGCGGCGGTCGCCCCGAAGCGCTCGGTGAAGCTGCCGCAAGCTTGCTGGACCAGGGTAAAGCCGCAGCTAGCTCCACCAAGTTGGTGATATGCTATTCCGGCTTGTCGGCAAGCGATGCCGCAAAGGCCGCCCAGCGCATTCGCCGCGTTATCGAGCGTCTTCGGGCAAGCCGCGCCTAGCGCGAATGGTCCTTTGCGGCGGGGGAGTCGCCGGCACACGCCAACAAGCTGTGCCAAGCCGCAAGTTTTCCTTGCATAGGCGCGCATGGCTTCGTATACTAGCAAGGCTGTTTTATTTCACATGCTTGGTGGACTTATGCTCGCCAGTGGCCCCGCGGGGTTGCGAGCGCAGGGATGAAGCCAGGCAGAGGATCAACGAATGGAGAAAAAATGACTAAGATCAACCTTAAGGTCCTGCTCGATGCAGGTTGCCACTTCGGCCACCAGACTCGCCGCTGGAACCCCAAGATGAAGCAGTACATCTTCGGCAAACGCGGCGATATCTACATCATCGACCTCAAGGAAACCCTTTACGGCCTGGACGCTGCTTACACTGCAGTCAGCCAGATCGCTTCCCAGGGCGGCACTGTGCTGTTCGTCGGCACCAAGAAGCAGGCTCAGGAATCCGTCATCGAGGCTGCCAACAAGTGCGGCATGCCCTACGTCAACGCTCGTTGGCTCGGCGGTATGATGACCAACTTCGTCACCATCCGTTCCCGCGTCAAGCGCATGGAAGAGCTTGAGGCAATGGAGCAGGACGGCCGCATGGAGAAGCTCCCCAAGAAGGAGCAGATCCTGCTGAAGAAGGAGCTTTCCAAGTTGCAGACCAACCTCAACGGTATCCGCAACATGACTCGCACCCCCGATGCCATCTTCGTCATCGACACCAACAAGGAGCACGGTGCGATCGCCGAGGCCAAGCGCCTGAACATCCCCGTTATCGGCACCCTCGACACCAACTGCGATCCCGACGACGTCGATTACGGCATCCCCGCTAACGACGACGCCATCCGCTCCGTCCGTCTTCTGTGCGACTTCGTCGCCGACGCCGTCATCGCCGGCACCGGTGCTCCCGTCACCGCAGAGGAAATGGCTGGCGAGGCTCCCGCAGAGGAAGCTGCTCCCGCCGAGGCTGCAACTGAAGCTGCCGCTGAGTAGCCTGTAAGCTTACAAGGCTCAAACCCAATGCAAGCAAGGGCGGTGGACTTAGCGTATGGGCCCACCGCCCGTTCCCTTTAAAAGAAAGGAAACCAAATGGCTCAGATTACCGCCGCTATGGTTAAGGAACTGCGCGAGATGACTGGCGCTGGCATGATGGAGTGCAAGAAGGCCCTGACCGAGGCTGACGGCTCTCTCGAGGGTGCTGTTGACGTTCTGCGTACCCGTGGTCTTGCCGCTGTTGCTAAAAAGGCTGGCCGCGCCACCAACGAGGGCTACGTCATGGCCGTCACCAACGAAGAGGGTACCGCCGGTGCCATCGTTGAGCTCAAGTGCGAGACCGACTTCGTTTCCGGCAACGAGAAGTTCCGCGCCTACGTCGCCAAGGTCACCGAGGCTGTCATGGCTTCCAAGCAGACCGACACCGAGGCTCTGAAGGCCGTCGAGGTTGAGGGTGAGACCGTCGAGGCTATCCTCACCGACTGCATTCACGTGATGGGCGAGAACACCGAGCTCGCTCGCGTCGCCTACACCGAGGCTCCTGCCGTCGCCGCTTACATCCACGGCACCGGCAAGATCGGCGTTCTGGTTGAGTTCGACGTCGAGGGCGTTGACACCACCGCTGCCGAGTTCAAGCAGTGCGGCAAGGACGTCGCAATGCAGGTTGCAGCTATCGCTCCTATCGCCGCTAACCGCGAGGACGTCGATCCCGCCGTCGTCGAGCACGAGATGGGCATCTACAAGGCTCAGGCTGCTGAGTCCGGTAAGCCCGAGGCTATCCAGGAGAAGATCGCTACTGGCCGCCTTGAGAAGTTCTTCAAGGAGCAGTGCCTCACTGAGCAGGCCTTTGTCAAGGATTCCGACAAGACCGTCACCGAGTACGTCAACTCCGTTGCCAAGGCTCTGGGCGGCACCATCAAGGTCAAGTCCTTCACCCGCTTCGCTCTGGGCGAGTAGTTCTCTTTTACGAACACGCTTTTCGCTTGTTTTCAGGCTGTGTTTCAAGGGACCCTTCGGGGTCCCTTTTTATGTTGCAACGGTACTGATTTACGCTTGAATTGCGTTTGAATTGCCGTCAATTTGCGGCTGAATTTTTTGTGATATCGCTCGCGGACGGAATGCTCAGGAGCCGTCTTTGTATAATAGGAAAGCTAAATATAAAGCAGAGAGGCGGCCGAGTATGTCCGAGGAAATCATCATTACGCATGAGACCAAGAACCTTACGGGTTCGGTGCGTGTTGGTGGTGCTAAAAACTCCGCGCTCAAGCTCGTTGCTGCCGCTATCCTGGGTCAAGGCGAAAGCATTCTGCACAACGTGCCTCGCATTTCCGATATCGAGATAATGGCCGAGGTCATCCGCTCTCTGGGCGGTACGGTAGAGCGTAAAGACGAAACTTTGGTCATCGACACCGCCCAGGCCACTGGTTATGAGACTCCCTACGAACTCGTGTCCAAGATGCGCGCAAGCATCTCGGTTTTGGGGCCGCTGATCGGCCGTTTCGGTCATGCGCGTGTTGCGATGCCTGGTGGCTGCAACATCGGTGCCCGTAAGATCGACCTTCATTTGAAGGTGCTTCAATCATTGGGTGTCGAGTTCGTCAACGACCACGGCTATCTGTACGCCTCCACTCCCAACGGCATGCATGCGGCCGACGTTTACCTGGATTTCCCCAGCGTCGGCGCTACCGAGAACATGCTGATGGCTTCCGTCGTCGTCGAGGGTACGAGCGTCATCGACAACGCCGCCCGCGAGCCCGAGATCGTCGACTTGGCCAACATGCTCAACGCCATGGGTTGCAAGGTCGAGGGCGCAGGCTCGCCCACCATCACCATCACGGGCGTTCCGTTGGAAAGCCTGCATCCCTGTGAGCACACCACCGTTGCCGATCGTATCGAGGCCGGTACTTTCTTGGCTGCTGGTGCCCTGATGGGTGGCCCTTTGACGGTCGAGGGGATCGACCCGACGTATCTGCGCATGGCCATCATGAAGCTCACCGACATGGGTTGCACGGTTACCTGCACTGACGATTCCATCACGGTGAGCCGCACCGAGCCGTTGCGCCCCGTTGATATTCAAACTTTGCCGCACCCGGGCTTTCCCACCGACCTGCAAGCTCAGTTCTGCCTTTTGTGCGCGGTGGCCGACGGCACCTCCGTCATCACCGAGAACATCTTCGAGAATCGCTTCATGTTCGCTTACGAGCTTAACCGCATGGGCTCCGACATCACGGTCGAAGATCATCACGCTATCATCCACGGCGTGAAGAAGCTTCAAGGCGCGCCCGTTTCCTGCCCCGACCTGCGCGGCGGTGCCGCCTTGGTCATCGCCGGCCTTGCCGCCGAGGGCGAAACGCGCATCCACGATCTGCATCATATCGATCGTGGCTACGACGATTACGTGGGCAAGCTCAAGAGCCTTGGCGCCAACATCGAGCGCGTGCGCGTTTGAGCTGCCGGGAGTAAATCGTGAGCAGCAATCGCCCCACTCGTCGTAAGCGAACCGCAAACCATTGGAAATCCTCGATGCTCGGCACCCATGCCAGTGCTTCGTCGCGCGGTGCTCATTCTTGGGGTAAGCGCGGTGCGAGCGCCCGCACGCCGCAGCGCAAGAAGAGTTCCTTTTCGCATCGTCCTGTTGCCGACCATCGCAGCGCTGCTGCCAGGGGCGGTTACGAGTCGCGCCGTCATGCGGTTTCGCTTGAAGGGCGAACCG
The DNA here is from genome assembly GCA_963591685.1 of Escherichia coli. GTDB lineage: Bacteria > Actinomycetota > Coriobacteriia > Coriobacteriales > Eggerthellaceae > Anaerotardibacter. The sequence continues at coordinate 7,597 of CAVAUO010000045.1, read as the reverse complement.
CCGAACTCAACCAGATGCGCCCCGCTGCGGCCTCGGCCATGGACATGTCTTCCACACGCCGCCGCCCAAGCGACCCCGCGGCGCTCATTCGCCGTCGTCGTCGTAATTTTTTCTTGGCAATTGGCGCTGTGGTTATCCTTGCGGTCGTTCTTGCCTTCGCGCTCGGCGGTTTCGTTTTCCAGAGTGTTGTCTCCGGCAACATGTCGCTTAAGGATTCCTCGGTTAAGTCCGCGTTGGTTGAACCCGAAAATGCCGATGATCCCTACTACGTCATGCTCACCGGTACCTCCAATAACGGCAGCGAGGCAAGCTATATTGCCGTACTGCGTGTGGACAAAGCCAACAACAAACTCACCCTGTTGAACATCCCGAGCAATATCGCTTCGGGCAACGAACAGCTGCGCGACCTGCCCAGCACTTCCGACATGGGCAGCCTGGTAACCGAGGTTTCCACTCTACTTGGTGTCGACATTGCCCATTACGTGAGTCTTACCGATGATGGCTTGGTGTCCCTGGTCGACTCCATCGGCGGCATCGACGTCAACGTCGAAAAGCTCGTCGACGACCCAAGGGCGGGCACATCGGTGCTCGAGCCCGGCCAGCAGATGCTCAACGGCAAGCAGGCGCTCACCTACGTGCGTGCATATAACTACGAGGACGGGCGCACTGTTCGCGCTACTGTGCAGTACCAGGTCATGCAGGCTATCATCCAAAAGGTCTCTTCGCTGGGCGGCATGGACTTCATGAAGGCCGCCGATGCTCTGTCCAACGGAATCCAGACCGACTTCAGCTATGACGATCTTTCCAGCATGTCCGAGTTCTACTCTGGCGTGACCCTGCTCTACGGCACGGTTCCGGGCTCCACGTACGAATCGAACAAGCGCACCTTCTTCCGCGTGGCAAGCACCGGTTGGGAAAAGGTTAAAAGCTCGTTTATCGCGGGCGAGGAACCTTCCGTCGACTACAAGGTAAGTAAGTCCGAGAAGAAGAGCCTTTCCATCATCGTCTTGAACGGCTCCGGCGTTTCGGGCAACGCGCAGAAGGTCCAGGAGAAGCTCGAGGAAAACGGCTACAAGGTCAAGGAAACGGGCAACGCCGAGTCCTTCGTTTACGAGGAGACGCTTATCGTCTATCGCAGCTCCAAGAACGAGGAGGAAGCTCAGGCTTTGGCCGAAACGCTGGGCGTGGGTCGTGCGGTTGCAGCTGGTGTCAACTACAATCTTTCCACCGACATTCAGATTATGGTCGGAAAGGACTGGGTCTCGTAGGTCGCGCCGTTGCGTCGTCGCATTGGCCTTAGTCTTTCCGTTGCTTACGTAAGGTGCATCATCGTGGATAACGATTTCGATCCCATCGCCTATATCAACGAGCCCCGATGGCACAACATGAGCTTGGGGCTCGGTCGCATCGAAGAGCTTCTGCATGGCTTGGGCGACCCTCATAAATCTTTGCGCTTCGTGCATGTTGCCGGCACCAACGGCAAGGGTTCAACCTGTTCCTACCTTGCGCAGATTTTGCAGGAGGCCGGTATCAGGGTTGGCTTGTTCACCAGCCCGTATTTGATTAAGTTCGAAGAGCGTATCCGCGTGGACGGCAAGAACATCTCCTACGATGATCTTGTGAGCGTTACGAAAAGAGTGCGCAAGGTCGCCGAGGCGATGACGGAGCATCCTACCGAGTTCGAGCTTATGACCGCCGTGGCCTTTCTTTACTTCAAGCAACGCAAGGTAAACATCGCCGTTATCGAGGTAGGCTTGGGCGGCCGCCTGGATTCCACCAATGTGATCGAGCGCCCCGAGCTCTCGATTATCACGAGCATCGGCTTAGACCATGTGGCCGTTTTGGGCTCCACCATCGCCCAGATTGCTGCCGAGAAAGCGGGCATCATCAAACCCGGCGTCCCCGTTCTTTCCTGGCCGCAGGAGCCCGATGCCCTAGATCAGGTTAAGTGTGCCGCCGAGGAGGCTGGTTCGCGCTTATACATGCCTGATTTCTCCGATCTCTTCGTTATCCCGGCTTATGCCGGATCGGCGGGCTTGGTCAGACCTTTTTATTACAAGGATGCAGCGTTCGAGACCAAACTTTTGGGCAGCTACCAGCCAAGCAATGCCGTGATGGCCATCGAGGCCGCCCGTATTCTTCGCGGGCAGGGTTGGGATATCGACGAAGGGGATATCTGGCGTGGTATCGCCCATGCGCAATGGGCGGGGCGCTTCCAGATCCTATCGAGCAAGCCCGATTTCGTCGTTGACGGCGGACACAACGTCCAAGGCGCCGAGGCGCTTGCCGATTCGCTTTCCAGCGTTTTTCCTGAGAGGAAGGCTGTTTTCGTGGTCGGTGTTTTGTCCGACAAGCAGCATCGTGCCATGTTGCAGAAGGTTCTTCCTCAGGCATGTGCGGTGCTCACGATAACGCCGCCAAGCCCGCGCGCCCTTTCAGCCACGGATCTTGCCGCTGAGGTCAAAGATGTTGCCGCTGAGCTTGGGATGGCCAAGCTTCCTGTTGCCGCAGCAGACGACGTCGAGTCCGCCCTTGCGCGCGCCTTCGCGTTGGCAGGGGAGGACGGCCTGGTGGTGGCTTTCGGGAGCCTCTACAGTATCGGCGACATCATGGCTGCGCACGCGGCGCTCCGTTCTTAAGGCTGCGGTCGAAAGTAGGCCGAGCCTGCGCCCTGCAAGCCCCGCCTGGCCTCATGTGAAAATCGTGATGCACCGCGCTCTTTCTTGGGGGCGGCGCCTCGTTTACGTTATACTGCAACAACACACGAGAGTATCTCGAATGGGCTTGGGCGGCGCCAAGTACCGAACCTGGTCAGGTCCGGGAGGAAGCAGCCATAAGGGACCGCTGACGAGCGCCCTTGCCTATTCGGGATACTTTTTTGCTATCAGCAACAATCGAGCTTTGGATTCAAGCATGGAAATCATCTCCTTCTTTTTGGCCCTGCTCTCCGATCCTCGCAGCTTCATCGCGGGCTGGATTGCGACGCTCGGGCCGGTAATGGTCTACACGCCCCTGTTCGCCATCGTCTGGGTGGAAACGGGCGTTGTGGTGTTCCCCTTCCTGCCCGGCGATTCCCTCCTGTTCGCCTCGGGCGTGTTCTCGGCCGATGGTGGCGGGCTTTCCCTTCCGGCCACCTTGCTCGTTTTTTATTGCGCTGCCGTCTTGGGCAACACCTCCAACTATTGGATCGCGCGCTTTTTCGGCTCTCGTATCATCGACTCGGGCAAGGTTAAATCGCTCACGCCCGAGCGCATGGCCAAGCTCGACGGTTTCTTCGAGCGCTATGGCGGTCTGACCATCATCATCACGCGCTTCATGCCTTTCTTCAGGACCTTCGCCCCCTTCGTCGCGGGCACGGGCCACATGAATTTCGGCAAATTCACCTTGTACAATGTGATAGGCGGCGTTGCGTGGGTCAGCCTTTTCGTTCTGGTCGGCTATTTCTTTGGCGGTGTCCCCTTCGTGCAGCAGCATTTCGAGCTCATCGTTTTAGGAATCGTTGCCGTGTCCGTTGCGCCCGCCGTTATCGGTGCGGTGAAAGGCGCCCTGGCTTCGCGCGGCAAGTCCAAGAAGTCGCTTGAGGAGCGCGCCAAACACGCAGCAACCAACGAAGATTAAGTTAAACGGAAGGCGAATGGCATATGGCCGAGGCACTCTATCGTAAATATCGCCCCCAGGTGTTCAGCGACGTCGTGGGGCAGGAGCATATCGAGCGCACCATTCGCAATGCTATCGAGCATGACAAAACCAGTCATGCCTACCTGTTCACCGGCCCGCGCGGCACGGGCAAAACCACCACGGCGCGCCTTCTTGCCAAGGCCCTGCAGTGCGAGAAGGGTCCGACCGCCGAGCCCGACGGCACCTGCCAGGATTGCCTTGATATTGCCAACGGCGTGCATCCCGACGTTTACGAACTCGACGCGGCAAGCCGCACTGGCGTCGACAACGTTCGCGAGGAAATCATCGGGCGCGTGCAGTTTGCCCCCACGCGCGGCCGCTACAAGATCTACATCATCGACGAGGTTCACATGCTTTCGACGGCGGCGTTCAACGCGCTGCTCAAAACGCTCGAGGAGCCTCCGAGCCATGTGGTGTTTATTCTGTGCACCACCGATCCTCAAAAGGTCCCCGAGACTATCCATTCCCGTTGTCAACGCTTCGATTTCCATCGCATCTCCAACGAGGCGATCATCGCGCGCCTGGGCACGGTATGCGGCGAAGAAGGAATCGATTTCGAGCCCGAGGCCTTGGAGCTCATCGCCTATCGCGCCGAGGGAGGAATGCGCAACGCGCTTACTTCGCTTGAGCAGTTGATTTCCTTCGGCGACAACGCGGTCACCGTCGAGGCGGCCGAGCGCATGCTGGGGTCGATGGATTCCTCTCAAATCGCCGAGATCGTGGACGATATCGCCCGCCGCGACGCAGCGGCCTGCTTCAATTGGACATCTGAGCTTGTGGAAACCGGCACCGACCTTGCTCAGTTCGTGCGCGACCTTGCCGAGTACGTCCGTAACCTTTACGTGATGAGCCTTGCTGGCGCCGATATCGATCTGGGCGTGAGCCAGAGCGCTCGCGCGGTCATGACGAAGCAGGTTTCCTTCTTCGGTCCCGACCGCCTGAGCAACCTTCTTCTTGTCCTGGGCGATCTGTCTCAGGAGCTCCGCTCTTCGACTAACCCGCGCTTAAGTTTCGAGATTGCGCTCACGCGCATGGTTCGGCCTGAGTCAGACCTTACCCTTTCCGCCTTGGCTCAGCGCGTCGAGGCGCTTGAGCGCGCTTTGGCGAGTGGCCAGGCGCAGACCGCTCCGATTCAAGGCGGGGCGGTGGCGCAGGCTGGCACGGTTTCGCAAGCGCCTGCCGGCATAGCTGCAGCGCAGGTGTCTGCCGGTGTGCCTGGTGCTGCGCCTGCTGGTGTTCCCCAGGCAGGTATGCCCCAGGTTCAAGGCGGGGTTCCGTCTTCTTTCAATCAGACGCAGGCCGCGCAAGGGCAAACCGGTCAAGCTCAGGCCACGGCGCCCTCCGTTGGCGCGCCCGGCGTTCCTTCTTCTGCTGCGATGAATGCGGCGGCTCAAGCGGCCAGGCCGACAGGGCAACAGGGAGCCCAGGGTTTCCCGCAGCGCAACGCGCAGGCGCGCCCGGCTCGGCCTGCGACCAAGTTAACAGGCGCTCAGGCCGCCTTGGCGGCGGTGCAGGCTGCTCGCGATGCGAAGAACGGACATCGTGCGCCTCAAGCCTCTTCCGCTCGTGCAGCCGCTTCGACGCCCGTTCAAGCTTCCTCATCTGCTCGGCCGTTGATGAGCCAGGTTCAGTCTGCCGCCCCAGCGCCCGTAAGCGCGGCTCCTCAGGCGCAAGCCGTACAAGCCCAAGCGCAAACGGCGCAAAGGACAACAGCTCCTGCCGCACAGGCAAGCACTGCTGTGCCCCAGGCGCAAGCCCATGCCGCCAATGCGGCGCCTACGCAGGCGGCCGCGGGCCAGCCTGACATTTCCAACCCTGCAAACCTTCAGCGTTTATGGCGCGCAGTTACAACGGCCATTCGTAAGGCCAACCCTGCGCGTGGGGTTCTTTTCATGAACGCAAAGGTCTCCGCTTCCCCTGCCGGGGCCATCGAGGTCGGCTTTGCCGCCGACAATAAATTTGCCTACGATGCCGCAGCCAAGCCCGAGGTAACCCAGCTGCTTGCGCAGTCCATTCGTCAGGTTGCCGGGGCCGATATCCCCTTCCAGCTCAAACTCTTGGGCGCCTCGGCGGCGTCCGCCCCCGCGCCGAACCCTGCCGCTCCTGCGCCCGCGACGATCCCTGCCGCAAGCGCACCCGGCGCAAATTCGTCTGCTCCCTCAGCTTCGTTTGGGAGCGCAGGGGCCGCAAATCAGCCAGCATCTCCTGCTGGTTTCGCCTCTTCCGCGCAGTCTGCCAAGCCTGCGACGACATATGCTCCTGCGCCTGCTGCGAGCCCCGTTTCCGAGCCTCAGGCGCCCGTCGCGGCAGACGACGATCGCGTCCCCTTGGACATCTACGATTCCTTCGCCTCGTCCTACGACGAGCCGCCTTTTGAAGAATCGTCGGCGCCCGCGTCGGCTTCCCCGGCACCTGCGTCTGCGGCACCTGCGCCCGCATCTTCGGCCGCAAAGCCCGCCGCCAATCCTCAAAGCGCCTCAGGTGCCGTCCAAGCTTCCGCGCCCGCATCAGCCTCGGACCAGAGCGCTGTTCCCAATCCGGAGGAGGACGCGCGCATCGAGCAGATGTTCAACGACGCCTTCGGCGGGGGAGTGCGCTTTTACGACGCCGAATGATGCCAAGCAAACGCTAGCGCCGCGAGCAAATCGCGCCACGCGCCCAGGCATCGTATACAATCTCGTTAATTGACTTTCAAACGAAAAGGAGCAACCTCATGGCAATGAACATGCAGGCGATGATGAAGCAGGCCCGCAAGATGCAGGCCGATCTGGCAAAGGCTCAGGAAGAGGCTGCGCAGCTCACCTTCGAGGCAACCGCGGGCGGTGGCATGGTAAAGGCTGTTGCCACCGGTGACATGAAGATCGCCTCCCTCACCATCGATCCCGAGGCGGTTGATCCTGAGGACGTCGAGATGCTTCAGGACCTCGTGGCCGCTGCCGTCAACGAGGCTCTTCGCGGCGCTTCCGATCTGTCGGCGCAGCGCATCAACGCAGTCACGGGCAACATGAACATTCCCGGAATGCCTGGCGGGATCCCCGGCCTGTTCTAGTGGGGTCTTTTGTACTCGGCACCTTCCATACAAAAGCTTCTTGATGAACTTGAGCGCTTACCCGGCATCGGTCCTAAATCGGCGCAGCGCATCGCTTATTGGATCTTGAACTCCAAGTCCTCTGATGCTCTGCGCCTGGCCGACGCGATCGTCGAGGTGAAGCAAAAGGTTCATTTCTGCAAGCAGTGCTTTAATTACGCGCAGGATGATTTATGCGAGATTTGCGCCTCGGAAAAGCGCTCGCAGGACATTATTTGCGTCGTTTCCGAGCCGCGCGACATTCCTCCGATAGAGCGCACCGGTGCTTTTACCGGCAAATATCATGTTTTGGGCGGGGCTTTGTCGCCTCTTGAGGGCATCGGCCCCGATTCTCTTCATGTGACCGAGCTTTTTGCTCGCCTTAACGACCCTTCGATCGAAGAGGTTATCATCGCTACAAACCCCAACGTTGAGGGGGAAACGACGGCAAGCTATCTGGCGCGCCTCCTTCGCCCCACAGGCGTCAAGGTCACGCGTCTTGCAAGCGGCTTGCCGGTTGGTGGCGATCTGGAGTTCGCCGACGAGGTCACCCTCGGTCGCGCCATCGAGTCGCGCCGCGTCCTTTAATTCCCGTACTATCAAACAGTGCCACTATCAAGCAGCGCCGCATCCGCTAATTGGGTGCGGCGCTGTTCGTTGGTGCTTGCTATAAATTGGTCAGAGCACTCAGTTCTCCTGGGGGGACTGCCCCGTCACCACCAGTCCTACGCCACTTCGATTCCCGGACCCATCGAACCCTGCGGCGCCCTGCAGCGCCGGGCTGTCCGCACCTTAAAGCACCACGCGATCGGGCGTGCCTATCCGTAAGGATCCCGTTCTCTGCAAAACCCC
>CAVAUO010000044.1:0-12536 GCA_963591685.1 Escherichia coli | reverse complement strand
GGCCACGAGCTCGCGCGCTTTCTTGGTGGCGGCGCTCTTGTTACTGAACTGGCAGTACAGGTTTGGGCGTAGGAAGGGCGCAAATTCGCTTTCGAGCGTGACGCTTTTCTGCGTGCGGTAGATTTCGACGTAGTTGCTTCCCGAGGTGTTCTGCATAACGCGAATGCTGTAGTCGCCATCGCCGAAGGTCAAAGGGTAGATGACTTCGGCGCCATCGTTGGGCAGGTCGTGGTTGATGGTCTTGTCTCCCATGGTGATCTGCAGTTTCAAGCGGGAGGGGTTGCTTGCCTTGGCGGCGATGTAGCCTTTGCTTGCGCAGGAAGTGTCGATCAGCGCGCCATGGGCGCCTGCGGCGCTTGAGGAATGAAAGCTCGCTTCCTCGATTTTCTTCGGGGACGAAAAGCTCGTCCCGCTGGTGCCCTCCGAGTTTCCGCAACCTGCTAGGCCGAGCAGGACAATAAGAAGAAGAGCCGCAAAACTTGCAGCTAGCAACAAGCGAAGGCGCAGAGTCGCCGGGCCTTCGTGCTTTATCGGCGGGCGCGCGAACATGGCACAAGTATACCCGCTTGCTGGGACTCCCTGGCTTTTCGCGTTGAGGTAGGCGCGTGGTAAACTTTTGCGGTTGCAAAGGTTCGAAAAACTGCGAAAAAGGGAACAAGGAAGGTGGTGGGGCTTTGAGCGTGAAGCAAAATGTCCAAAGCGCGGTAGCCCGGGTTTACCAGCTTCTTTATGATCGTTGTCGCAGTGCCGCCTTGCGCAAGCCCGACCGCAAACCGGTCATTTTGTTCACTAGCGTTTCGCGTGCCGAGATCGGCGGCAACGCCAAGTTCGTGTACGACCGCATTTGCCAGCGGGGCCTTGCCGAGCGTTTTGACGTGGTGCTTGATTTTTCCCCCGACATCAAATCGGTGGAGACGCCGGCCAAGCAGCTGGCCTTCATTAAGCGTCTGGCTAGCGCCGATATCGTCTTTCTGGACGACTACCATCCTTTCGTTTACTTCGTCGATTTTCCGACCGACGTTAAGGTGGTGCAGCTGTGGCATGCTATCGGCAGCTTCAAGACCATTGGCTTCAGCCGCAAGCGTGCCAATCAGGAAGAACATCGCCGCACCTCGCGCGCGCATCGGGGCTATACCCACGTGATCGTGAGCGCCGACGTTGACAAACCCCACTACGCTGATGCTTTCAACATGCCCGAGGACCGCATTTTCGCCACGGGCATCCCGCGCGTCGATGGTTTTTTGAACGAGGAGTCGCTCGCGCAGGCGCGCCGCGCGTTTTTCGAGCGTTTCCCGCAAGCGCGGGGCAAGCGCGTGATCGTTTTCGCTCCGACCTTCCGCGAGGACGACATTCGCAAGGCCACCTACGATTTTTCGCAGCTTGATTTTGCGGGCATCGCCGATTATTGTCGCAAGAGCAATGCCCTGTTCATGCTGAAGTTCCACCAGTACACGCATGGTTTTGCCGGGGTGCCTGCGGGCATGGAGGACGTGATCGTGCTTGCCGACGGCATCCGCGAGGTGAACGATCTTCTTCCTGCCGCCGATTTGCTTATCACCGATTACTCTTCGGTGCTTTACGAAGCGGCGCTTATCGATGTGCCTACGGTATTTTTCCCGTACGACCTGGATTATTACGAGCAAACTCGCGGCTTTTACGAGCCTTACGAGAGCTTTGTGCCCGGACCGATCGTGCGCACGCCCGAGGATTTGGTTGCTGAGCTTTCGTATGCAGGCGATCAGGCTCGGATCGACGCCTTCAAGCGGCGCCATTTTGCTCATTTCGACAACCATTCGTCCGATCGAGTGGTTGATCTGGTTCTTGAAACAACAGAAGGAAGCTTGGCTGTATGAATGACGTGCAAGTAAACGAAGGGGCGGCAGGGACCGCAACGGCAGCGGTAGGGGCTGGGGCTGAGACTGCGCCCTCGGCTACGACCGCGACCGCGGCAGGAGCTGCGACTGTGCCAACGACTGTCACTACGCCCTCGGCTATGCCCGCGGCAGGCCTCGGCGCCTCTCAGGTGGTCGAGCTTGTTGATTTCCATTGGTCGCGTACCACGCTGTATCTGGAGGTCAATCCTGCAACGCCGTTTACCCCCGAGGATAAGATCTTGCTGCGTCGTCCGCGCGAGACCTTCGACGAAGACGGTAACAAGCTTGCAAGCAACGTTGTCTTGGGCGAATCCTTTTACGAGGGCCCGACCAGCTGGCGCGTGCGCCCCATCGTCGCTTATCATAATCGAGCCATCCCCTTCGGCGAGTTTGATGTCTTCGTCGTACATGAGGGCAAGGAGCTGCCGCTAGTTATGGCATCCTTCTGCCGCCGCTCGGGCGAGCTTGCTGTTCATCGTGACGATGCCCTTCTCTATTACAAGACCGGACATCACTACGAGATTTTGATTTACCCGAACGATGAGGGCCAGGCTCATTTCGAGGTGCTTGGCCGCGGTCCGAAGATGGCGCACTATTCCCCTAAGGGCCAGCTCAAGATTTCGCTGGTCAACTTTGTTCGCGGCGTTCACGGCGCTTTGTGGACGCGTACCGAGCGTCGCTTCAAAAAGCATGCCAAGCAGCACAATAAGATCGTTTTCACCTCCGACAGGCGCTCGGAAATCGGCGGCAACATGGAGCCGCTGCTGCGTCGTATGGAAGAGCGCGGAATCACCAAGGACTACAAAGTCGTTTACGATTTCACAAACGAAAAAGGCTCGCGCGGCATCGGCGCCTACCTCAAGCTTGCTTGGGATTTAGCCACCGCCAAGGTGATTTTCTGTGATGATTACCAGCTCACGCTCTACCGCGCTGACTACCAAAAGGGCACACGTATCGTGCAGCTGTGGCATGCCTGTGGCGCGTTCAAGACGGTGGGCATGGGCCGCATCGGCACGCTTGACGCTGTTTCGCCCTTCGCGGAATCGCATCGCTGCTATACCGACGTTATCGTGGCCGCCGAAAAGGACGAGCCTATCTACGCCGAGGCATTCGGCATCCCCGAGTCGCGCGTGAAGGCGTTGGGCATCCCGCGTCACGACTGGATTTTGAACCTCGCTTGGCAGGAGGAGAAGAAAGCCTTCTTCAAGAAGATCTTCCCGGGTGCTGCGGGCAAGCGCGTCATCGTCTTTGCGCCGACCTTCCGCGGTGCGGGCAAGAACAGCGCGTACTTCGACTATAACTACCTTGACCTTGAGGCGCTGGGTGCTGCCTGCCGGAAGAACAACTGGTTCCTCATTTTGAAGATGCATCCTTTTATTACGCAAATGCCCAGCATACCTGCCGAATATGCCGACATTGTCGTGGATGGTTCCGCCATCCCCGAGATCAACGATATCTTGCCTAGCACCGATGTTTTGGTTACGGACTACTCGTCCACCTGCTACGAGGCAGCGCTTCTGGACATCCCGACGCTCTATTACGTGTTCGACCTTAACAACTATGTGGCCACGCGTAACTTCTATGAAGATTTCGAAAGCTTCGTGAGCGGCAAGATAGTCTATACACAGGACGAGCTGACTGCTGCCATCGAGCAGGACGATTTCGATCTGGGGCGCCTGCAGGCATTCAAGGCCAAGAGCTTCAAATACTTGGACGGCAAGGCTTGCGATCGCATTATCGATGAGGTGCTGCTTTAAGGCGTAAAGCTTACGTTCGCGCCGGCGTGCTTTTGGGCAGGCCTCGACGTGCGCCATGTGCGCTTACGGCTGCCATGCTCTTCCGTCTGCAACCGAATACGTTAAAACGCAAAGCGGCTTCTAAGAGTAGCTTTGCAAACGAACCTAAAACGAAACTTAAAACGAACCTGAACCGGACTACGGAACGAGCTTTATGACTACCTCTTCTTTCAGCACCAAAAAGGTGCTTATGCTGTTTACCCTGATGACCCTAGCCATTGGGCTGGCCGTTTCCTTGGGCGCACGCGAGGCGCAGGCGGCATCGGTATGGGTGCTCAACGTTAAAACGGCCTCCGGCCAAAAGGCCAGCACCACTAAACAGGCTAAGCGTATGAACCTGGACAGTGCGTCTTACACCATCTATCCCAGCGGTGACACATCGGGCCGTACCGACTTCAATGCTATTCATAATGTGATGAACAAATACTCCGGCTACGGTCAGCACTGGGATCATCGCAACAAGAAGATCACGGTCAGGTTGATTTCGGGCAAGACCTACTACATCAACAAGACCCTGAAGCTCTACAACAACATTACCTTCATCGGCACCGGCGCCACGCTCAAGCAGGTGACCAACGGCAAGGGCATCTTCATCAATGCGCTGTACAAGGATTCCTCCGACAACGTCGGCGCTAAGCGCAGCATAGGCGGCTACGGCCGTGGCAAGAACTTCACCATCACGGGCGGCAAGTACGTGACCACGGGCAAGGCCGGCAGTACGAGCCGCAGCAAGAACGGTTGGCGCTACGGTTATAGCACCTTCTTGTTCATGCATTGCAAGACCATCCGCATCAAGGGCGTTACCATTACCAACAATTACAACGGCCACTCCATTGAGCTGGCAGGTTGCCGTAACGTGCGCGTGGAATACTGCAAATTCAACGGTACTTATAGGGGCGACAGCACCAACGAGGTCATTCAGCTCGACACCACGAAGAACTCCAATTGCAGCCCTCAGGGCAAGCCATGGGACGGTACCACCACGCGCACCACGCTCATCGATCACTGCACTTTCAACGTGCCTAATTGCCCTAAGGGCGTTGGCACTAACAACATGTCCACCACGGGCTACTATCGCGTGAAGGTGACCAACTGCAAGTTCAAGGTGAAGAGCTACGGTATTTCCTTTTACAAGGTCACCAAGGGCGGAGCCTCGGGCAATAAGTTCACGAGCGGCAAGGTGCTCATGCGCAGCTGTTCTTCGCAGGTGACTTTGGGCAAGGCCGAAAAGGCTCGTAAGGTTTAGGCTTCGATCCTTCAGGATCCGTCACGCGCTTAGAGCTTGCTTATTGCGAGCTCGGCGATGCGGTTAGTGCAGCCGTATTCAACGCCCTTGAAGTAGTCGCGCGTAAGTGCGGAAAAATCGTTCTCGCAGGCACTGCCGTCATGATGAGCGAGTGCCAGATCGAGCGCTGCCGAAAGTGCTTCGCCGGCGTTGGTGTGCGTGCTATGCAAGGCGCGAAGGTTGATGTTCAAACCGGGCGACTTCTCGTATTGGTCGAGGTCGGGCACATACAGTTCCACGGGGATTCCCAAAAGCGCCGCCTCGAAGGCAACCGCGGAGTAATCGCTGATCATGGCATCGCATACTGCCAGCAGATGAATGGTCGCGGTTTTGGGCACCACGTGCACGCAGGGATGCTCGCGCAGCAGTGCTTGGCTGAACTCGTTGTTCAAGGGGTGCCCGGTGATGATCAGGTTCGCAGGAGCGCCTGCCGCACCGCCGCGCGCCTCAAGTGCGCTCGCCAGCTGTCCGAGGTTGTGGGTGAGCCAATTTTCGTCGTAGCCGGCTCCTTTTCGCAGGGTGGGCGCGTACAGGATCGTGGGCTTGCCATTGCCAAGGAACTCGTTCTCGTTCAAAATCCGCCGCGCCCGTCGCTTGCGATAGCAGTTCTTCCTTTGATCAAGAAGGAAATCGATGCGCGGTAAGCCGAGCGCCCAGACCTTGCTGGTGGGGTAGTCGAAGGCCAGGCTGAAAGCTTCCTTTGCGCCCGGGCCGCCCGCGATCACGTAGTCGTAGTTGCGGTGCATGCGCCCCGCCTCGGCCGATTCGCTGCTGCGTCCGGCGGGGGTGTCAAGGCATTGGTAGCCGAATTTCTTTATGGCGCCCGGCGAATGCCACATCTGGATGACAGTGACGCCTTCGGGCTTGGCGGGAATGCTCACCGCAGGCACGTAGCCGTCGACGATGATGACTTTGCTCGTGCAGGCGACGATCAGCTGTTTCATGGTACCGGCCACGAAGCCGAGGACGTCCTTCGATTCGGGCTCGGTCAGACATACGATTACCCTATCGGGCCCCAGACGCTCTTCCAGCTCGGTGGCGAGCATGCGGTAATCCATGGACATCTTGGAGCTCTGGCGTGAAAGCAGGGCCACGCGCGATTTGCAAGGCAGAAGATGCAGAATGCTCGCAAGCATCCGCAAGATGATGGCCATTAGCTTCATTGCGAGGACTCCTTTGTAGAATCTATGCTTCAGACATAGTAACGGTTAGCTGGGCTATAATTCAAAGACTGTACTAACACCCGAAAGGCTTGGAGTCTTCTTGATAGATTCTTTGAAACAGATAGTTGGCGACGTTTGGGGCTGGCGCAAGCAGGTTACCAAGCTAGCCGTCTTTGATTTGAAGAAGCAGGTTGCACGTACGGCTTTCGGTCCGTTTTGGCTGTTCGCAAAGCGAATCGTGTACGTGCTTGTTTTTTGGTTCGCCCTTGAAATCGGTTTGAAAGGCGGCAAAGACATCGGAGGTTCGGGTGCCTACTTGGTGTGGCTTGCCTCCGGCGTCTTCGTGTGGACCTTCATGTCGAGCATCCTGAGCACGGGCTCGGCGATATTCAACAAGTACTCGTATCTTGTAACCAAGATCAAGTTCCCTTTGCCGGCGATTCCCGCCATTTACATCGTTTCCGAGGCCATCATTTTCCTGGGCTTGCTGGTTATCCTGGCGGTTACTTGCTTGGTGTTCGGCGAGATGCCTACGATCCATCTTGTCCAGGTGCCTTTCGCCATCGTGCTGCTGATGGTGTTTTGGTATATGTTCAGCTTGTTCGCAAGCATGCTCGGCGCCTTGAGCAAAGACTTCCACAACCTCATCACCACTTGCTCGCAGCCCCTGTTCTGGCTCTCGGGTATCATTTTCGATATCACGCAGATCCATATTTTCGCGGTACAGGTGTTCGCAGTGCTCAACCCTGTGACCTTCTTCGCCACCGTCATGCGCGATGCCGTTTACTATCACACCTGGATCTGGGAAACGCCAAAGTACTGCATCGGCTTCGCGTTTGTGTTCCTGCTCCAGTTCGTGTTGACCTTGATCGTGTACAAGCGAGCCCAAACGGAGGTGCGCGATGAGCTCTAATGCCCCCGAAATCTCCTCCCAGTCGCTTGCCGGAGCGCATATTAACACGCTCTACGACGAGCCTATCGCGGCTCGCGCTTGCGGCGCGGTTGACGGCAAGCAGTACCTCAACAACGAGGTGGCGCTCGAACATACCCTGGCGCGTGGCGTCAAGGCCATCGAGGTGGACGTTTCGCTGACCGCCGACAACAAGGTGGTTTGCAGCTATGGCTGGTTTGCCAATGCGCGCAAGATCCTAGGTCTTGAATGGGATCCGTCCCAGGGCCCTATGACCGAGGCCATGTTCTTGAAGCAAAAGGTTCATGGCCAAGATCCGATGACCTTCGAGACCTTGTATCGCTATATGAAGGCCAACCCCGATGTGTGGTGGATGCTCGACTTCGGCAAGCTCGGCAAGGAAAACGCGACTCATTTGGCAACCGCTGTGGTTGAGGGCCTGCATAAGGACAAGGAGCTGCTTGCCCGCTTGCTCATTCAAGTGCGCAACGCTTCGATGTATCGCGGCGTCGATCGTGCGTTCCACTTCTCGCATTACCAGATAATGATGTGGCCGCGCGAGCGCATCGACGGCATTGGCCGCTTGATCACTTATTGCGCCGACTACAACATCGAGGGCCTGGCCATCGAGGCTTCGCAGTGCACCAAGGAAATCGTCGAGATGGTGCGCAAGGCTGGCCTGAAACTGCAGTGCTTCGCGCTTGATGACGCCGAGCGCGCCAACGAGCTTTTGGGCTACGGTGTTAATTCCGTTTGCTCCTTCGAGCTTTCGCCTTCGGACATCACTCCTGTGCCTGATCCTTTCGCCAATCTTACCGAGGAGCAGCGTTGGGAGCACCTTAACAAGCTGCGCTCCACCATCGGCAAGGAACGCTTGGCGCAGCGCAAAACGGCCATCTCCGACGAGGTGGTCGTTGAGTTCGACCACGTGTATAAAAGCTACAACCTGTACAAGTCCGACCGCGAGCGCCTGCTCTCCCTTTTCTGGAGTAAGAAAAAGCGTGAGGGCATCACGCGCGTCGATGCCAACAACGACCTTTCCTTCCAGATTCGCCGTGGCGAAGGCGTGGCCTTCCTGGGGCACAACGGCGCCGGTAAATCCACCGCGCTCAAGATGATCACGGGCGTGTTGTTCCCCAACCAGGGCACGGTTACCGTGAACGGTGAGGTCAGCGCTTTGCTCGAGCTGCGCGCCGGCTTCAATTCCAACCTCACCGGCCGAGAGAACATCTACATGCGCGGCTATGCCATGGGTTTAACCGAGGAGCAGATCAAGCTCATGGAGCCCAAGGTCGTCGAGTTCGCCGATCTGGGTCGCTACATCGATCAGCCCCTGCGCAACTACTCAAGCGGCATGAAGGCGCGCCTTGGTTTTGGCTTCGCTGTCTCAACCGATCCCGAAATCCTGGTCGTCGACGAGGCCTTGTCGGTCGGCGATAAGAAGTTCAAACAGAAGTGCATGCAGCGCATTCGTCAGATCATGGCCGACAACGACGTCACCGTGCTTTTTGTTACGCACAGCTCCACGGCAGCGCGCGAGTTCTGCTCGCGCGGCATCGTGCTCGACCACGGCACCAAGATGTTCGATGGCACCATCAACGAGGCCATTGCGTTCTACGAGGCATCGCAGGGTCTTCTTGCCGAGGGCGCCAAAGAATCTGCCAAGGGCGAAGGCAAGTAGTTCGGTATTTCTATGGTTTGGATTGAGTGGGCAATTCTTTTCCTGGTGGCCATTTTGGCGACCTTGCTTTTGGTTCCCTGCGTGTCCACTTTGGCCCATAAGCTCGATGCAGTTGATTACCCGAGTGCTCGCCGCGTCAACAAGAAGCCTATCCCGCGCCTAGGCGGCGTTGCCATGGTTGGCGCCATGGTGATTGCCCTGATGGTGTACGTGTTTGGCGTGTACGTGCTCGGTTGGCACAACGATTTTTTGAAGTTCCGCAACGAATGGCACGTCAATATGATTGGCGTCGCTGTGGGCGTCGGCGCGATTTTCATCGTCGGCGTGGTGGATGATATCATCGAGCTCAAGCCTAAGCCGAAGCTTGCGGGCCAGATCGTTGCGGCCTGCATCGTGGCGGCATCGGGCCTGCTTCTGTCGAGTTTCCACAACCCGCTTCCCGGCGGCGGCTACGTTGAGCTTGGCTGGTTAAGCTATCCCATCACGGTGTTCTATCTGGTTGCCTTTGCTAACGTCATCAACCTGATCGACGGCTTGGACGGCCTTGCGGCAGGCATTACCTCCATCTCGGCCATCACCATTTTCGTTCTGTGCGTGGTAACCAACGCGCTTGCCGCAGCGATGCTTTCGGTCATTTTGCTGGGCTCTTGCGTTGGCTTTTTGCGCTTTAACTTTCACCCCGCGAGCATTTTCATGGGCGACTCCGGCGCTTTGACGCTCGGCTTCATGCTTGGCATCATCTCGCTTTTCGGCAGTGCGCGTACCGCTATGCTCGTCTCGCTTTTGGTGCCGGTTTTGGCCGCGGGCGTGCCCATCATGGATACCGCCATTGCGATCATTCGCCGCAAGCGCGCCCATCGCCCCATCGGCGAGGCCGATAAGGGCCACATTCATCATCGTCTTATGCAGGCCGGCTACAGCCAACGGGTGACCGTTCTCATAATGTGGGCTTGGACTGCGGCTTTGGCTATTTGCGCGCTCGTTATGATGGAGTTCGACGGACCCGTGCGCGTGTTGGCGTTCGTCGTGGTAGCCGGCCTGACCATCTTCGGCATCGTCAAACTCAAACTGTTACAGCCGGCGCTTATGCATCATTACGCACCTCGCGCGCGGCGCCCTCATTTGCCGCGCCTTCACAAAGCCAAGGAAGAAGACAAAGATGAATAAGCTGATAGCTTCAAATGGGATCATGCGTGTTACGAAGGGGAGCTTTGCCGTCGCGGCGGCTCTCGTTTTTCTTTGCGTGTTGTACTTTTTTGCCTGCGTTGCGCCTGTTTCGGCTTATGCGAATGAGGTTCGCATCGAGGTTACGCAGGAAGACTTCGACAATTACAACAACGGGAAAGGCTCCACGGAGGACTCGAATGCTATTTGGGCGGCTTTGAGGGAGGCCAAAGAGGCTCCTGCGAGTCAGTACACCGTCGTCGTGGTGAAAAAGGGCACCTACCCTATTAAAAGAAGCCTGCAGATGTACTCCAACACCAAGCTCATCTTGGAAGATGGCGTGACGCTTGTTCGCCCCGATGGGAATCGGACGAATGATGACGGCTCCATTGGCAATCCTTTCGTCAACTACGGTCTTATTTACAACCACGGTTCCTTGCCCAAGGCTGTGAAGCAAAGCCTCCAAGATCAGGGAATCAGCGATCCTACGTGGCATAACATCGGCGGCTATAATCTTTCCAACAACATCACCATTGAAGGTCACGGCTCCGCCACGATCGATGGCGGCAACATTTCAGCTGCAACCGACACCGGTGACCTGGTGCGTTTTGATCACGCTCAGAACATCAAGGTGACGGGTGTCACTTTCAAAAACGTGTACGGTGCGCACCATCTTGAATTCGTCGGGGTTAAGAACGGCACCATTTCCGGATGTTCCTTTACGGGTTTCCGTCGCCTGAAAGGCCACGAGAAAGACCGCGATTACGGTCGCGAGTGCATCCAGCTCGATTCGTGCTGGGCTGATAACACCAGTAAGCTCTCCGACCCCAATAAGGCGAGCGACGCCTGGGCGAGCGGCACCTTGATTGACGGCACCAACTGTCAGAACATCACTGTGGATGGTTGCAATTTTTACAACATTTCCAGCGCGCTTGGCCAGCATCATTGGAGCAGCGATTCGCGCTACAAGAGCTCAAGCAACATCAAGATAACCAACAACACCATCACGGGCGGCATGTCCGACAAGCTGTTGCGCCATGGCATCAATATCGGTGGTTTGGACAACGTTACGGTGACGGGCAACACCATCACCGGCTATTTCCTGCGTGGCATCCATGTGTTCCATGCTAAAAACGCCGTCATCAAAAACAACATGCTGAATGGTTGCTATGCAGGCATTTATGCGCGCGAGGCAGCCACTTCTACCGTGATCGAGAACAACACCATAAAAAATTCGGCCTGGGGCGCCGTCTGCGCAACTTCAAGCGCCAAGCCTTCATCGCTGAGCCGCAACACCATTGCAGGCTCTAAAAAGTACGGCATTTACGTAACCGCAACCTCGGTTGGCTCCATCGCGAGCAACAACATTTCTTCCGCCAAGAAGTACGGCCTCTACATCAAGGGCAAGGTTTCAGGCATCACCGGCAACCGCATCACTTCGCCCGGTGTGGGCATCGCGATTGCTTCTTCCTCCACAAGTTCCATTAGTAAGAACACCATCGCCTCGCCCGGTAGCTACGGCATCCTGACCTCGGGCAGCTCCAAGGTGGCCTCCATTTCCAAAAACACCGTGAGCCAAGCCAAGAAAGCAGGCATCTGCACCAGCGGCAAGTCCAAGGTGACCACTATTTCTAAGAACAAGGTCACCAAGGCTAAGAAGTACGGTATCTACCTGGGCAGCAAGGCAAATAAAGCCAAGGTGAAGAAGAACACCGTGCAGGTGCATAAGAAGAAAAACGGCATCAAAAAGGCCAAGAAGGTGAAGGCCAAGCTTTCCGGTAACAAAGTGAAGAAGTGGTAGCGGACTAGGCTTAGGCTCCCAGGGCCACCGCGTTGCTGGCAACGACCCGTGCCAGCAACAAACTTGCGCAGGCGCCAACTGGCGCCGGGTTTGCATCTGGGATGACCTGAGCTATAAATGCCGGAGCCAACTTGCGGCAGCCTTGCGCTACCGCATAATTCCATTTCTTCAACACAAAAATTCATTGCAAGCGCCGTATACGCGGCGTAAAATATCCTAGTCTGCTTTCAAGAGCCCCGTAACCGCCGATCGGTGCGGACCCCAGCAAAGCATGCCGGTCAAAAGCCCTGCGCAAAGTCCAGTCCGCGCAGCAAGCTCAAGCCTGGCAGGCGGCCCTGGTGCAGCGGCGTAGGAAACCGCGACTCCGTAGCGAAAAGCAACTTTTGAGAAAAGACACAGTGAGCGTCCATTAGCTTCAACCGGACGCTCAAGCAACTAGTGGAGGATTTACGTGAAGACTTATTACGCAAAGCCCGGTGAGGTTAAGCGCGAGTGGGTCCTGATCGACGCAGAGGACCTGGTTCTCGGCCGCGTCGCCGTCAAGGCCGCTACCATCCTTAAGGGCAAGCATAAGCCCACCTACACCCCGCATGTCGACACCGGTGACTTCGTCGTCATCATCAACGCCGACAAGATCAAGCTTTCGGGCAACAAGGCTAACTCCAAGGAATACTATCGTCACTCCGGTTACCCCGGTGGCCTGAAGTGCGAGACCTTCCGCGAAGCCATGGAAAAGCACCCCACCCGCGTCATCGAGCACGCAGTTAAGGGCATGCTTCCCAAAAACACTCTTGGCCGTGCAATGTTCAAGAAGCTCAAGGTCTACGCTGGCCCCGAGCATCCTCATGCAGCACAGCAGCCC
>CAVAUO010000043.1:0-12591 GCA_963591685.1 Escherichia coli | reverse complement strand
AGCACACCATGACCCTCACTGCCAAGGAGAACACTAATTTCAAGGATTCCTGCACCAAGGAATTCACTATCAAGAAGCTCAACATCGGCAGCGCCATAGTCACCTTTGGCCCTGAGCTTACCTACAACGGCAAAGAGCAGACCCAGACCATCGAGTCCATCTTCGTTGGCAAGGGGGAGCGTGCCGTAGAGGTCGATCTTGATTCCGTCGACGTCAATGGCAACGAGGTGACCGACGCCGGCTCGCACATGATCACTATCGCAGCCAAGGACGGCACTAACTTCACCGGGCACAAAAAGCTCAGCTTCGTTGTTAAGTCGCTCGATCTCTCCAAGGCCAAGTTGACACTCACCAAGGCCGATTTCATCTACAACGGTAAGGTTCAAAGGCCGGGCGTCAAGTCGGTGGTCCTTAATGGTAAGTACCTCAAGGATGGCCTTGAGTTCACCACTTCCGTTCCAAATGGCAAAAATGTGGGCACCTACCAGATAAGCATCACGGGCAACGGTTATGGCTACACCGGCACCGCAACCGCCACCTTCACCATCAATCCCTTGGCGGTAAGCAAGTTCAAGGTCGATGCAGCCAAGAAGTCCTTCAAGGCCGGTTGGTCCAAGTTCTCCTCCAATCGCGACGGCGTGGAGATCAAGTACTCCACCAAGAAGTCCATGGCAAACGCCAAGACGGTGAAGGCCAAGGGCGCTTCCGCCAAGGCCAAGACAATAAAGAAGCTCAAGAAGAAGACCAAGTACTACGTGCAGGCCCGCGCCTACAAGGTCGTGGACGGCAAGACCTACTATTCGGAGTGGTCCACCAAGAAGGTCGTGAAAACGAAGTAGCTCCGCGCAGCCGTGGCCTCTTCTGGGCTCTGGTCTGTTTGTAATTGAATTCGCGCAAATGAGAGGTTTGCTGTTATGAATAAGAATTATGGAATGAAGGCAGGTGGCGCGGCTGTGAGCGTAAAGCGTTCCGCTTGGTTTGAATCGGCTGCAGCATTTAAATGCGCGCTTTTGGCGACGCTGTTTGCAATGCTCTTTGCCTGCTCCGTAAGTTTCGCTTTTGCTGATGCTCTGGGTGAAGGCGAATCCGGTTCCGGAAATGCCGGCTCGGATTCCCTTGTCCAGAAGAAGCCCATCACCGCAACGCTTACTTTTGCCAAGGGCTATAAAGAAATTGAAGAGGCTGGCCAGACTTATAAGTCCTACACCTACGACGGCAATGCCAAGCTTGCAAAAGTCAGCTTCAGCGGTGTAGATGAAGGCGACATCCTTGTCGGCAATCTTGCTTACGAAAGCAACGGGGCTTCCGTTGATGCTCCTCGGGCAGCTGGCAGGTACAGCGTGGAGCTTACGGGCTTTAATGTTGAAGGCGTGGACGAGGAAACAGCCAAAGAAATTGAAGAGAAGTACGAGCTCAAAACTTCTAGCGGGGCAAACCTCAGCGAGACTTTCGTTATCCAGCCCGCGAGCATTGAAGACGCCACGGTGACACTTGATGCCAGCAGCGCAACCTACGATGAGTACGAGCATAAGCCCACTGTTTCTTCCGTTGAGTGGAACGGCGATACCCTGGTAGAGGGCACCGACTACACGGTTACTTACGAGCGCGATGGCGAGGTGACCACTGACTTCACCAGCGCGGGCACTGTCACGGTTGTTATTACTGGCATGGGCAATTTCGACGAGGGCACCACCGCCACCGCTGAATTCACCATCAATCCTGCAAGCATCGAGGGCGCAGAGGTGGAGTTGGGCCCTAAGCTTACCTACAACGGCAAGACCCAGACTCAAACCATTAAGTCTGTCGCCGTGCTCGTCGGCGAGGGCGCCCATGGCGCCCATGAGCATGTGGTTGATCTTGAGGGCGAGGACCTAGCCAACTCCATAGAGGTAAGCAACAACACTGCAAAGGATTACCGCATCGGCGCATATTCCCTGATCATCAATGGCAAAGGGAATTTCACTGGTGAATGGGCGGCTAGTTTCAACGTCAATCCTTTGGATATCAGCGATGCCACGGTGGAGCTGGGCGATGCGCCTATCTACAATGGCAAGGAGCAGGCTCAAACCGTTAAATCCGTTACCGTGGGCGAGGGAGACAGCGCTGTTGACGTTGACCTGGACTCCTTAAAAATCTCTGGGAACACGGGCATTGATGCCGGTGATTATGAAACCTTGGTGCTCACGGCCAAAGACGACACCAACTTCACGGGCTCCACTGCCGCTCAGAAGTTCACCATCAAGTCTTGCAGCATCAAGGATGCCCAGGTGACCTTGGTAAATGAGCTCACCTATAACGGCAAAGAGCAAACCCAGCAGATCGAAGTGACCGCCGGCGAGGGCGACAATAAAGTTGCCGTGCCTGCCGAATCGCTGAGTATCGAAGGCAACACGGGTACCGATGCCGATCGCTACACCATGACTATCTTGATCAAGGACGACTCGAATTTCACGGGCGAGACCACTAAGGACTTCACCATCAAGCGCCTGAGCTTGGATGAAGCCTCTATTACCCTGGGCAAGGTGGTTACCTATAACAATTACGAGCAGGTCCAGACCATCGATTCGGTTGCTGTTGGTGAAGGGGAGGATGTCGTTGAGGTTCCTCTGGAGTCCCTGCTGATTTCCGGCAACAAGGTGACTGACGCCGGCGAGCATAGCCTGCAGATTGCCGCCAAGGAAAAGACCAACTTCGTTGGCCATAAGAAGTTCAGCTTCACCATCAATTCGCGCAGCATCGCCGATGCCACCATCGAGCTTTCGAAGTCCGAGTTCACCTACAACGGTAAGGTCCAAAAACCAAGCATCAAGTCGGTTGTCGTGAATGATAAGATCCTCAAGGATGGCGTTGATTACACGGCTGATATCGCCGAGGGCAAGAAGGTTGGCAGCTACCAAGTGACCCTTACCGCCACCGGCGGCACCTACACCGGAGCGGCAAGCGCAACTTACGTCATCAACCCCAAGGGCGTGAGCAAGCTTAAGGTTTCCAAAGCCAAGAAGTCCTTCAAGGCCAGCTGGTCCAAGTTCACCCCTGAGCGCGACGGCGTGGAGATCAAGTACTCCACCAAGAAGTCCATGGCCAAGGCAAAGACCGTGAAGGTCAAGGGCGCCGCAGCTAAGGCCAAGACCGTGAAGAAGCTCAAGAAGAAGACCAAATACTACGTTCAGGCACGCACCTACAAGGTCGTCAACGGCAAGACCTATTATTCTGGATGGTCCACCGTTAAAACCGTGAAGACCAAGTAGCTGATTGCGGTGGTTTGATACATGCAAAAGCGGGCGTAACTTCTTCGGGGGTTTGCCCGCTTTGCTTTTAGCTTTGTATTGAAAGGAGTTAGCTATGTCTGAATACGTTCTTTATTACAAGCCCACCTGTCCGTACTGCCAAAAGGTTTTGAAGTTCATGGAAATGCGCTGCATCGAGCTCCCTCTGAAGAACACGCTGGAGCCGGGCGTGCGCGAAGAGCTTATTGAAATCGGCGGCAAGCCGCAGGTTCCTTGCTTGGTGATCGATGGCAAGGTACTCTACGAATCGAGCGACATCATCGCCTACATGCGCGAGAACCTGATCGTTTGCAAGACGCGCAAGAGACCTGAAGCCAACTAGGCAGGAAGCCGATCGAGTCTGAAACCTCTAGGTACGAAGTCAACCAAGCGCGAATATCAGTTAGGCGCAAAGCTGATCAAACACGAAGGCAGCCGAGCCTGAAGCCAACTAAGCTCGAGGCGCATCGCGGCGCGAGCAAGATCCCTGTGGTAAGCCTCTTTATGGCCGACCTCGCTCATGCGGGGTCGGTTCTTGTTATCATGGGCATCAGACTTTACGCAGATTGGAACTTTCGGCATTGCGGCGCACACGCTGTCGCACCTAAAACAAGACACGCACTGCCCGCCAGGCAAAGGGCGCGTGCGCGGTGCTCGAGCAGAGCGGCCGATAGGTTCCTATGAAGATAAGGAGCGCACTATGGCTTTGTGGTCGGGACGATTTGAGACGGGCGTCAGCGAATTCACCCAGGAGTTCGGCGCCTCTCTGATGGTGGACAAGGCGATGTACAAGCAGGACATCGCTGGCTCCAAGGCTCATGCCACGATGCTTGCCAAGCAGGGCGTCATCTCCGAGGCCGACCGTGATGCCATCGTTGCCGGGCTCGACCAAATCAAGGCCGACATCGATGCGGGCAACTTCGAGTTCGACATCAACAACGAGGACATCCACATGTCCATTGAGAAGGTCCTCACCGAGCGCATCGGCGATGCGGGCGCCCGCCTGCACACGGGCCGCAGCCGAAACGACCAGGTAATCACCGATACGCGCCTGTACGCCAAAGAACTTGCCTCCGAGCTGATGGACGCCAACCTCAAGCTGCGCCGCGCGCTCATCAAGGTGGCCGAGGACAACTTCGACACCATCCTGCCCGGCTACACCCATCTGCAGCATGCGCAGCCGGTGCTTTTGAGCCACCACTTCCTCGCTTACTTCTGGCAGCTGACCCGCGACTTCAAGCGTCTGTCCGCCGCCAAGGATGCCGCCGACCTCAACCCCCTGGGTTGTGCCGCCCTGGCAGGCACCACCTATCCGCTTGATCGTGCCTTCACCACCGAGCAGCTGGGCTTCGCGGGCATGATCCCCAACTCGCTCGACGCGGTTTCCGACCGTGACTTCCTGCTCGATCTGGACTACGCCTGCGCGGTGAGCATGATCCATCTTTCCCGCCTGTGCGAGGAGATCATCCTCTGGTCCACCTCGGAATTCGGCTTCGTCACCCTGTCCGATTCCTTCAGCACGGGCTCGAGTATCATGCCCCAGAAAAAGAACCCCGACTTCGCCGAGCTCATCCGCGGCAAATCCGGTCGCGTTGTGGGCGACCTTGTGGCTCTGCTGGTTACCTGCAAGTCCTTGCCCCTGGCCTACAACAAGGACCTTCAGGAGGACAAGGAAGGCGTCATCGATGCCTGCAAGACCCTCTACGACTGCCTTATTTGCATGGAGGGCATGATCTCCACCGCCACCTTCAACGCCGACGCCATGATGGAGCAGGCCAAGAAGGGCTACCTTGCCGCCACCGACGTGGCCGATTACCTGGCAAAGAAGGGTCTGCCCTTCCGCAAGGCACATGAGGTTGTGGGTCATTTGGTGCTTCTGTGCGACAAGCGCGGCTGCGACTTGGACGATCTGACGCTCGAGGACTTCAAGGCCGAAAGCGACCTGTTCGAGTCCGACATCACCGAATGCCTCGATTTGAAGAGCATCGTTGCTGCGCGCACCACCTATGGCGGCACGGGCAACTCCGCCGTTGCCGAGCAGCTCGATCTGGCGAAGAAGACCCTCGCTGCCGACGAGGCTCACGAGTAAGCACTGCGCCTAATCAGGCGTCTACCGCGGCCCTTCCTGTCCATTCATTCATCGGCGCATTATTCAAGCGCACTTAAAACAAGGGCAGCTCAAAGATCCCGGTGGGGGAGATTGGAGCTGCCTTTTATTTATGGTGAGACCCTGCAAAATCAAAGCGTGCATCTTGCGAATTGGTACAATGTCTTGAACTGTATTTTGGAGGATAGATGGCACGTAAAAACAAGAACACCTATAGGGCCCGCAAAAAGCATCCGCTTAGGAATGGCATCATTCTTCTGGTTGCTTGCCTTGTGCTGCTTATCGGCAGTGCCGGTGCGGTGTATGCCGTCGGCTCGTCGTGGCTGCAGGATCTGCCCAACTACGAGGATGCCTCCAACTACAACTACTCCGGTAAAACCAAGGTTTACGCCAGCGACGGCAAAACCTTGCTCGCCGAGTTTTACATGGAAAACCGCGACCCGGTGACCATGGATCAGATTAGCGATTACGTGCTTGAGGGCACGGTCGCAACCGAGGACGAGCGCTTCTACGAGCACAACGGCATCGATCCTGTGGGCATTGCTCGCGCGATCATGGTCAACCTGACTCGCTCCGGTTCCGAGGGTGCTTCCACCATTACTCAGCAGTTCGTCCGCAACACCGTTTTGGCTGACGAGATGCAGGAGCAGAGCCTCAAGCGTAAGGTGCGCGAGGCCTACATCGCCCTTCGCCTTGAGGAAACTTATTCCAAGGACGAAATTCTGCTGATGTACCTGAACACCATCAACTACGGCAAGGGCGCCTATGGCATCCAGGCCGCATCGCAGAAGTATTATTCCAAGGATGCCAGCGAGCTGACGCTTGCCCAGGCGGCAACGCTCATCGGCATTCCTCAGGCGCCTACTTACAACAACCCCATCGACAATCCCGAAAACTGCAAGAAGCGTCGCAACCTGGTTTTGGACCGTATGCTTTCCAACGGCTACATCACCCAGGAGGAGCACGATGCGGCCCAGGCCGAGGATCTCAATCTCAAAACCTCCAAGACCTCGTCCACCAACGACGGTCTTTATAAGTACAAGTATTTCAGCAGCTACGTGCGCGATCAGCTGCTCGATAAGTACTCGGCCGCCGAGGTTTATCGCAGCGGCCTGACGGTCATCACCACGCTCGACCCCGACATCCAGAAGGCCGCCGAGGAGGCAGCTGAGAAGAAGGAGCAGTCGCTTTCTTCCTCGCAGGAGGTTGCCATGGTGGCCGTTGACCCTGACACCGGCTACATTCGTGCGCTGGTTGGCGGTCGCAGCTACAAGAAGGATCAGTACAACCTTGCAACCCAGGCAAAACGCCAGCCCGGTTCGGCCTTTAAGACCTTCACCCTGCTCGCGGCAATCAAGGAAGGCATCTCGCCGAGCACCAACGTCAACTGCTCTTCCGAGGCAACCTTCGATAATTGGACGGTGCACAACTACGGTGGCGCAAGCTACGGCACCCGCTCCATCGCGTCGGCCTTCGCGGTTTCGTCCAACACCGGCTTTGCCCAGCTCTGCGTTGAGATTGGCGCCGACAAGGTAGTCAACATGGCCAACACCTGTGGCATCAGCCAAAGCCTGAACGCCTATCCTTCCATCACCCTGGGAGCACAGGAAACCACCGTGCGCGACATGGCTCAGGCTTATGCGACCATCGCCAATGGTGGCACCAAGCATGAGGCCATCTGCATCGAGCAGATCCAGGACAATGCCGGCAACGTGATTTATCAGGCCGACACTACGGGTGAAAAGGTGCTCGACACCAACGTCACCCAGGCGGCCACTGAAGTGATGGAGGGCGTTGTCACGGGCGGCACCGGTAAGGGCGCGGCCCTTTACAACGGCCAGAAGGTGGCAGGCAAAACCGGTACTTCGCAGAATTGGCGCGACAAGTGGTTCTGCGGCATCACGCCCCAGCTGTCCACCGCTATTTGGATCGGCGACCGCGACGAGAAGAGCATGTCCTCTTCCATTAGCGCAACCGATGTGTATCACAACTTCATGACCAGCTGCTTCAGCAGCTGCGGCTGGGAAGCTGAGGAATTCCCCACGGATGATACCCCCATCGAGTACACCACCACCGATATCGGCAACGGCGCCAGCTCCAGCTACGTTGGTGATGAGGGCGTTGATAACGAGGGCGACTCTTCTTCCAGCAGGTCGAGCGCTTCCTCTGGCGACGAGTACGACAACGTTTCCAGCAGCGTCACTAACTCCAGCAGCTCCAGCCGCAAGTCCTCTTCTTCGAGTTCTTCGTCCAGCTCTTCCTCGAGCTCAAGTTCGTCTTCCAGCAGCTCCAGCTCCTCGTCTAGCTCGAGCTCCGGCGGGTCCAGCTCGGGCGGCTCCTCGTCTGGCGGGTCGAGTTCCGGCGGATCGTCATCGGGCGGTTCCAGCTCCGGTGGTTCGTCCGGCGGGTCGAGCTCCGGCGGTTCTTCCGGCGGATCCAGCTCGGGTGGGTCGGATTCCGGCGGCTCCAGCTCTGGTGGCGAGGTTACTCCCGACCCGGAATAGGACTTAGGGGCGCCTCGTCTTCCCGTCAAAGCAAACATGCCTGTAGTTTTGGGTTTTGTTTGAGGGAAGGCGTTCAGCCACGACAATTGGTTATTCTTTAGACCCAAGATGCGCTGCGGGCACCAAGCTTCAGCGTTGAAACTCCGAAAGGATTTTATGAAAACCAAGTTCCGTATTTTCCTCGCGATCATGTCGGCCGTTGCCTGCTTGGCCCTGCTTGCTGGTTGCTCCGCAGATCAGCAGGATGACGCCAAGACGCAGAATCGCCAGTACATGTCGAGCGTGAACTCCATCATGTCCGACATGAACGATTCGATGTCCGACTTCTCCGACGCCATCAAGGACGGCGAGGTGCTTTCCTTAAGCAGCCAGCTTTCGACCGTCAACGATTGCATCGACAAGCTGAAGGCCATTGAGGCGCCTGACGCCATGAAGGACATTCATTCCAAGTACGTTTCGGGCGCCGAGGAATTGCAGTCCGCCCTGAAGCTCTACGTCGAGCTGTATCAGGACGTGAAGGTCCCCGAGTCCGGTTCCTTCGATTACGGCAAGTATTCCAGCCGTCTGAGCAAGATCAAGGAGCACTACGAGGCGGGCATCAAAGCCCTCGAGGAGGCTGACGAAGCGGTTTCGAACGCTTAAGCAGCCTGCTGCGCTTCGCGAGCAAGCGCGAAATCTTAGCGTTGAGGGTGGCCATCCTGTGCGAGGGTGGCCACTGGTTCGTTAAGGCGGCTTTCAGTCGGCCGCACCTAGGCCAACAGACCATACAAAGAGCAAGAGAGCACACATGGAGATTCTGGAGAACACCCCCGATAAACGCGGCATCGAGCTGCTTGCCCCTGCGGGCAACATGACCTGCCTGCATGCCGCCGTGCGTGCGGGTGCCGATGCGGTTTATCTCGGCGCAGGGCAGTTCAACGCGCGCAACAGCGCCGACAATTTCGGTCTGGACGAGCTGCGCGAGGCCTGCGATTATGCCCACTTGCGCGGCGTGAAGATCTACCTGACGCTCAACACCGTGGTGCTTCCTTCCGAGTTGCCCGATGCCATGGAGCTTGCCCGTCAGGCTTATCGTGCTGGCGTTGACGCCTTCATCGTGCAGGATCCTGGCGTCGCTTCCGAGATCGTTCGCACGATCAAGGGCGCGCGCCTGCATATCTCCACCCAGATGAACACGCACGATGTGGACGGCTTGCGTGCCGTTGCCAAGCTGGGTGCCAAGCGTGTGACGCTTGCGCGCGAACTCTCGCTCGAGGAAATCGCCGTGCTCTCGGCGGCCGCTGCCGAGCTGGGCATGGAGGTCGAGACCTTCGGCCATGGTGCAATCTGCGTATGTTATTCGGGCCAATGCTTCATGTCGTCCATGATCGGCGGGCGCTCCGCGAATCGTGGCCGTTGCGCTCAGGCATGCCGTTTGCCTTACACCCTGCACAACCGCGCCTTGAAGAACAAAACTCTGCCCGCTCCCGGCGAGCATCTTTTGAGCCCTAAAGACCTGTGCACTGCCGAGATTTTGCCCGAGCTTATCGAGGCGGGCGTTTCGTCGCTTAAAATCGAGGGTCGCATGAAGAGCCCCGAGTACGTGAGCGCTGTCGTGGGCGTGTACCGCAAACTTATCGACCGTACGCTCGAGTGGTTGGCAGCCAATCCTGAAGCCTCCTTGAGCGATGCGCCCCGCGCAAGCGAAGTCGAGATGCAGGTGCTGTCCGAGGCGTTCTCGCGTGGCTTCACCACTGCCTACATGACCAACGATCGCGGCAACGAGATCATGAGTTACGGGCGCCCCAACAACCGCGGCGTATTCGTCGGCCGTGTGACGGCGGCGCGCGATGGTTGGGTTGAGCTGGAACCCGAGACCGAGCTTCACCAGGGCGACGTCATCGAGTTTTGGACCAATCGCGGGCATTTCGTCCATACCATCTCTGAGCTTGAGAAAACGCGCAAAGGCGTGCGCGTGCAGGTTCAGCGCGCTGTAGGCAAGGGCGATCGCGTGTTCCGCGTTCGCAACGCCGACGCCGCCTATGTTGACGACGAGCGCTTGCCCAAGGTGGCTGTGAATGCCTATGTTCGTTTGCGCATCGGGCAGCCGGCGCTTATTTCCTTCACCTCGATGGACGGCTACTCAGTGAGTGTTGAGGGTGCGCCGCTCGAACCTGCGCGCACCAAGGCTTTAACCGAGCAGGATGTTCGCGACCACGTGGATCGCATGGGCTCCACGAACTTCGTCATCGCTTCGATGGACGTTGAGCTTGATGAGGGCGCAGGCATGGGCTTTTCGGCTTTGCACAAGCTTCGCTCCGAGGCCGCAGCCCTTCTGGAAGCTGAGATTTTGAAGCTCTACCATGACCGCAAGCTTGAGCGCACTCAGCCCTTGCCGCATCTGCAGCGTGCTCAGCGCGGGAAATGCCTGGTTGCCGCTTGGGCAACCAACCCCGCATGCGCGCGTGCCGCCAAACGCGCCGGTGCCGACCTTATCTATGTTCCCATGCTCAACTTCAGCAGGGGCGAGGCAGTCATTGCCGGCCAGCTTAATTCAACGGCCGAGCAGGCGGGCTATCCCAAGCAGGCGATCCCCGTTCTTCCCGTCGTCGATCGCATGATCGACGAGGAGCACCGCGGCGGTCACGACATGTGGAAGAAAGTCAAACCCGAAAAGCCAGTTTTGTGCGAAAACCTCGGCCAGCTTGAGCGCGCCCTTGAGATGGGCGCCGAGGCCGAGGTGGGTCCGCATGTCCCGGTTACCAACCTGGCCGATTTGCAGCTTATGGCCGAAAGGGGAGCATCGCGCATTTGGCTTTCACCCGAGCTCTCCCAGGTTCAGATCGAGGAGCTGGGCGAGGCGAGCGCCGTTCCGCTGGGCATCACCATCATGGGAAGCCAGGAGCTTATGGTTACCGAGCATTGCCTTCTTATGAGCCAAGGTCCTTGCAATCAGGAGTGCGCCACCTGCCCGCGCCGCAAGAGCCCGCACTACCTAAAGGATCGCAAAGGCTACGAAATGCCCGTCATCACCGACTGCACGGGCCGAAGCCACGTGTACAACGCGGTATCGCTGGACATCGCGCGCTCGATGCCCGATTTGGTTAACGCCGGCATCACGTCGGTTATGGTTGACACGACGATGATGAACGTCGAGGAAACCACCAAGGCCGTCAAGCGCGCCGTCCGTGCGCGCGATTTGTCACAGCGTGGCGATAATCGCGTGGGTAAGTCGGAAGGCACCACCTCGGGCCATCTGTTCCGCGGGGTGATGTAGGTCGCCGCTTCTTTGGCGCAACGCGTGCGTCCATGCCACGGGCGTACATGTTAGAATCGCCCCATTACACATTTGAAAGGAACGCTTTCCATGCTTTCAGTTGACGAGCAATTGCATATCATCCAGTCCGGCACCTTCGAGATCAAGCCCCTCGACGGCTTGAAGAAGAAGCTCGAAAAAGGCAAGCCCTTAACCATTAAGCTCGGTGTCGACCCCACCAGTCCCGACCTACACATTGGCCACGCAGTGCCTTTGCGCAAACTGCGCCAGTTCCAGGATTTGGGCCACAACGTCACCCTTATCATCGGCGACGGCACCGCGCTCATCGGCGACCCTTCCGGCCGCAACTCCACGCGTCCTCAGCTCACCAAGGAGCAGGTCGACAAAAACGCCGAGACCTACATGGCTCAGGCGATGAAGATCCTCGACCCCGAGCGCACCACCATTCGCCACAACCGCGACTGGATCCTCAACATGGACCTGGGCGATTTGCTCTCCCTGTTGTCCAATTTCACCGTTGCCCGCATCCTTGAGCGCGACGACTTCAACAACCGTTACCACTCCCAGCAGCCCATTGCTCTGCACGAGTTTCTGTATCCCGTTATGCAGGCTTACGACTCCGTGGTGATCGACGCCGACGTTGAGCTTGGCGGCTCCGACCAGCTGTTCAACCTTCTTGCTGGCCGTGAGCTTATGGAGAAGATGGGCAAAGAGCCTCAGATCTGTCTGACCATGCCTCTGCTCGAAGGCACCGACGGCGTGCGCAAGATGTCCAAGTCTTACGGCAATTACGTTGGCCTTACCGATGCCGCAAACGACATGTTCGGCAAGGTCATGAGCATCCCCGACGAGATGATGGTCAAGTACTACCGCTTGGCCTCCACCTTGCCTGTCGATGAAATTGATGCCATCGAGGATGGCCTGAAGAACGATACGTTGCACCCCAACAAGGTCAAGCGTGCCCTGGCTCGCAATATCGTTGCCGCTTACCATTCCGAGGAAGAGGCCATTGAGGCCGAGGCTGCTTTTGATCGTCAGTTCAAGCAGCATGAGATCCCCGAGGATATCGCCGAGTTCGCGGCCGATCTTACCCCTAACGACGAGGGTAAGGTTTACGTTGCCAAGATCTTGGCAGACGCTGGCCTGTGCCAGTCCGGCGAGGCTCGCCGCATGATCGACCAGGGTGGCGTCAAGATTAACGGCGAGGCTTTGCCTGCCAAGGAATACAACGTGGCGCCCGAAAAGCTTGAAGGCGCCGTCCTTCAGGTTGGCAAGCGCAAATTCGCCAAACTCGTTTAAGCCGTTGTACCGGCCTTTATAGGCATTTAGGCGCGCAACGTTTGCGTCGGCCGCGGCCCCTTGCGGGTGCCGCGCGTTCCGCTGTTCAGAAGCCCAGGTCCGTGACCTGGGCTTCTTCATGCGCTCACTGCTTCAGCATTTTTATGCGGATTCCTTCGG
>CAVAUO010000042.1:0-12790 GCA_963591685.1 Escherichia coli | reverse complement strand
GGTTCCTTGTCCTATGCGCAGCAAGCCTGGGTATTTTGGCCGCGTCAGGAGCTTCCGCATCGCAAGCTCTGCGCAGCCTCAGGCCTTTTGCGGGGCTTATCGCATTCGTGTTCGTCTTCGATTGCCTTTGCGTTGTTGGCGGGGAAATCTGGTGGCAAGCGGGAAGTGTCGGCCTTAGCTCGGAGGGCTTGCGCTTCGCCTGCGAGTCGGTGGTGCGTTTCGTCTGCATTCTTCTTGCCACCTCGGTGCTTATGCGCACTACTTCGCCCACGGAACTCACCGACGCAACCGCGCTTTTGTGCTCGCCGCTCAAGCGCATTGGTGTGAAGACGGACGATCTTACGCTTGGCCTGGGCATGGCGCTGCGTTTTATCCCCAGCTTCTCCGAAGAATTGCAAAAGATTCGCAAAGCGCAAGTGGCCAGGGGCGGCAGCCTTTCAACGCGCGATGCGAGCCTGGTAAAGCTTGTCCAGGCTCAAATCCCTACGATTGTTGCGCTGTTCACCAGCGCCTTTCGCCGCGCGGAAACACTCAGCTTGGCTATAGCGAATAGAGAATATGGAATCGCAAACGAACGAACCTGCTTCCGCAGCTACAAGCTTGGGTTGGGCGACATGGCAGCCCTTGTTCTTGGCGTGGCGTTCTTGTTTCTTTGCGTGCTTCTTTAAGCCACTTACAGCGCCGTAAATCCAAGATTTTCAATTTTGCTGATTTCACCCCTTGACCAACTGTTAACCACAGTTAACATCTAATAGTCATATTAAGTTAGCTTTGGCTAACAAACTTAAAGCAAGGTCTTTTGCGCAGCCATTGCCTAGTGGCTGCTTAGCCTGGCAAAAGCGCAAGCTTTAAGGAGAGAGAAAGGAGGCGATCTTGATAAAGATCGCTGCAACCAAGCCGGTAAGGTTGTTCTTTGCTGGCGCGCTGGCTTTGTCGATGTCTTCCACGGCATTGATCAACGCAAGCCAGGCAAACGCCGACGAAGCCTCAAGCGACGACGGCTACACCTACTGCTACGCAGGTCTTAGCTGGGCAGAATATTGGGCAAATGAAGGCGTTTACAATGCCACCGACACCACCAGCGTCTCAAGCGTTGACCCTCACGGCGACCCCGGTGACGAAGGCGGCTTCGACGCTGTCACTCGTGCAACCTGGAATCATGGCCCCGCACGCGGCAACTTCCAGAGCGTTGAAGTCCTCCAAATGACCGACGGCACCGAGATCTACCTCGACTACTTCGTAGACGGCAGCAAGGGCGGCACGTTCTACGACACGTCCGGTGTCAAGTACACCAAGGCCTATGACGAGGCCACCGATGCCGATATCATCACCAAATACGACACCGACGGCAAAACCGCACTCGCCACGTACACCTACAAGGGACACAAGATGCTCGGCACCAAGTACGTCCCCGTAAAGGTCGCCAACTCCGACTTCGCCGCTTTCAAGAAAGACCGCGAGGCCAAGGGCTTCCAGGTCTTCGAGAACGGCAGCACGGTTCAGGGCGGCACCGAATCAGAGGGCAAGGTTAAGAATTACTCCGTTGTGGCCGACGTCGACAGCACTACTTACGGACTGAAGACGGCCACCAAATCTGATAATAGCTTCAACTTCTCCGCAGCCGATACCAGCGACACCCAGACCGACAGCGGCATCAAGGAGCAAGAGATCACGAAGGTTGATAAGCTCCAAGAATCCGATAACGTCAAGAGCAGCGAGGGGCTTTACTACTACGTCGCAAGCACCAAGGAAGGTTCGGCAGTTAAGCCTGGTCAATGGGGTGAATTCATGCGCGTTGACATCGCTGGCGACTATGGCGATCTTGGCAGCAAAATGCAGTCCGTCACCTGGACCTACTATGGCAACGATAGCACCGGTACCGATGTCGTACGCACCTTCGGTACCAAGTTCGCTGCCGACAACTGGATGCACAGCAAGCAGCGCATCCAGCTCGGTCTGACCAAATCCGTTCGCTGCCAGCTCCCCGAGGGCTACGATGGCACCGGCTATTGGAAGATCACCGTTAAAGCTCTTGGTTATGAGGACGTGACCACTTCCCTCTTCAAGGTCGAAAGTGACAACATCGCCACCTACGTGAAAGCAAGCGACCAGGATAAAGCGGACTTGGAAGCCGCAATCGCAAAAGCGAAAGCTCTGAAGCAAAGTGACTACACTACTGCAAGCTGGAAGTACCTGCAGACGGAATTTTCCGAGTCTGAAAGCTTGCTGCAGTCAACGGGTACTCTGTTTGAAACCGTAGTCACCGGCCAAACCGATGATCTTAATGCTGCCATCAATAACCTCATTAAGGTGATCGCAAAGCCAACCGCAAGCTCTACTAAACTCACCTACAACGGCAAGCAGCAGTCGCCCTTCAAGGATGCTACCGGCTACACCGTTAGTGGAAAGCAGACCAATGCAGGCAGCTACACCGCTCAGGTCACACCCGCCGAAGGCTATGCATGGAACGCTGAGGGCGACACTTCCGCTGTGAGCCAGAGCTACACCATCGCCAAGGCCAACCAGAGCCTGACCGCAAAGGCTTCCACCAAGACGGTGAAGAAGGCCAAGGTGAAGAAGAAGGCTCAGACAGTCTCCGGCGCCATCAAGGTCTCCGGCGCCCAGGGCAAGGTGACCTACGCCAAGGCCTCCGGCTCCGCCAAGCTGAAGGTCGCCTCCAACGGCAAGATCACCGTCAAGAAGAAGACCAAGAAGGGCACCTACAAGGTTAAGGTCGTCGTCAAGGCAGCCGGCAACGGCAACTACAACGCCGCAGCCAAGACCGTCACCGTCAAGGTAAAGGTAAAATAGGGTTTACTAGCCGCACTGGCGCAAGCCACAACGACAACTTGCCATCCTTCTGGTTGGCGCGGCAGTAAATCAAACTTCTGTTAAGAGGACGCAGCTTTTAGCTGCGTCCTCTTTCTTTGCATCAAGCTATGTCATCGAAAGCAATGCGCTGGCATCAAGGCCATACCTGCCCGCAAAGCCACGCGAGGAGTCCAACAATGCCGCCGTGAACACCGCAAGCTCACACGAACAAGCAAGAAGCAGCGCGCAAAAGAAGCCTGAGTAAGCTCTACCAGCGAAAATATCGAAACTTCCTGAAATTCCTCGTCGTCTTTAAAGTTAACCTATGCTAACATTTCGTCGGTCTTAAAAGTGTCGGCGGAATCCGACCCCCGAGTCGCCTTGGTTGCGGCTGTTTTGTAAGGCATCAAACATACGCCTTACAAGATTCAATTTGCTCATCCAGGGTAAAGGGGGTGGTTATATAGCTGTGCATTATCTGCGCTTTGCCTGCTCCAACATGCAAAGCTATTTTTATTTCTGAGGCAAATCAGCCTCATTCTTTCTCTCTTATTTTTAACAATTTTTGCGCTTTAGGCGGCGCAAGCAAACAAAAGCCCCCTGCGATCTATTGGCGTAGCACAGGGAGCTCGAATCCTAACCATAGCTTTATGCAGCTCTACAGAAAGGACTATATGAAGTATACTGCACTCCCCCGACTTGGCTCTTTGAGCAAAAAGTCCTGTTGCGCACTTATCACCTGCGGCCTTGCCCTTTCCCTGGCACCAGCAGCCGCCTTTGCGCATTACGAATACAACAACGATAGTAAAGTCATTTTTGGTAAAGACGGAACAACCTCTGACGGACTAGACATTGGTTCCGTTGAAAAACTTAGCTCCAAAACGAACTCTGATGGAACCTCTAGCGTTACTTACCGCGGTTACGCAAATTCCGACAAGGGTGCTCATTTTCTGGGCTACAGCGTTTACACCAAAATTACCTACGACAAATCGGGCACTATGACCGCCATCGACATGAGCAGCGCCAACGACACCTTCGCTGGCACCTGGGGCTACATGCGATCCGGTCATAACAAGGTCTATATCAACGGCTATCTACCCAAGGGTGTCAATTTCAACGCCGAGAAGAAGTCCGACGGGATCTACGCCGTTTCTTTGACCGGCGCCAACTCCGCTGGCTACAGCGTTAACGCAGTTACCCTTATGAGTGTGTCCGACAATGCCGTCAACCAGGATTCCGACGGAACGGACATGAGCTACGAAGTTGCTACCAGCAGCGCCAACTGGGACGAGAAGGGCACTATCACCCTTGGCGACTACCAAGACATCAACCTGGTTCGCGTTCGTTACCAAATCGGCACTGAAAGCGGGCTCTACTTCGACACCTACTTCACCATTGGCGAAGATGGCTCGGTTGATGGAAGCGACGCCGCGAACAACTATATCGACAATTGCATCGCCGACACCAGCTACGACGACGATGCCTCCTACACGGGCAACATGGCCTCCACCAACCGCGACAAGTGGGCGTACGCAACCGCGTCCATGATTTCGCAGCGCACCCTGCAGGCTTACGCAAGCTCGCTCAAGGGCGGATCGGATGCCACCTCCGATCTTGACACCGTTACCGGCGCAACCCTGGTTTCAACCCCTTATGTGGAGGCCATCATGAGTTCGGTCAACGATGGTTACGTGAAGACCATCGCCGACAACGTGAAAATCACCATCGATGGCGAAAAGGACAGCACCAACAACTCTTCCATCGATGTGTCCAGCAACCCTCTTGACGACACCACAGTGACCAAGAACGATGACGGCACCTACACCATCAAGCACTACTACAAGCTCCAGGATCGCAGCGGCGCCTCGGTACCCACCGATTTCAGCATTTATGCCTTGGGCGGGTCCACCACCTCCGCAGAGAATCACGACATCGTGAAAAACAAGTCCGATAAGACGGAGTTGGTTAAATACGATCCAACGTCTTTGAAACTGAACCCGCAAACGTCCACCAACAAAAAGGGCGAAACCACCACGAGCTACAGCTGGGCCGACTTCGAGACCGACTACGTGAGCTTCAAGAGTCGTGACAGCGAGGGCTATTACACGATAACCACCAAAAACCCGAGCATCACACATGTAAGCATCGGCTACACCATCGGTCACACCTCCGGATGCAAGACCATCTACGACCTTGAGCAGATGGTTAAAGCCAGCGAGGTGAATGAGAGCATCGCAAGCATGGACGCCTCCGACGAGGCCGCCGTTGCCGCCCAGCGCAGCGCTTACGATGCGCTCTGCTCTGACGTCAAGGGCTTTGTTACCAACATCGATACCCTGGTAAACGCCGAAAAAGCGATTGCGAGCAAGGTTGTCTCGCTCTCCAACGCCAAGATCAGCATCAGCAGTAGCTGCACTTACAACGGCAAGGCACAGCAGCCTAGCGTAAGCGTTTCCCTCGACGGCAAAACGCTGAGCCAAGGCACCGATTACACGGTGGGCTACGCCAACAACACCAACGCAGGCGCGGCAAGCGTCACCGTCACCGGCATTGGCAAATACGAAGGCACCGCAAGCGGCAAATTCACCATTGCCAAAGCCAACCAGAGCCTCACCGCCAAAGCCTCTACCAAGACCGTCAAAAAGGCTAAGGTAAAGAAGAAGGCCCAAAAGGTTTCTGGCGCCATTAAAGTTTCCGGCGCCCAGGGCAAAGTGACCTACGCCAAGAAGAGCGGCTCCAACAAGCTGAGCGTCGCCTCCAGCGGCAAGATCACCGTCAAGAAGAAGACCAAGAAGGGCACCTACAAGGTCAAGGTCGTCGTCAAGGCAGCCGGCAACGGTAACTACAACGCCACAGCCAAGACCGTCACCGTCAAGGTAAAGGTGAAATAGGGTTTACTAGCCGCACTGGCGCAAGCCACAACGACAACTTGCCATCCTTCTGGTTGGCGCGGCAGTAAATCAAACTTCTGTTAAGAGGACGCAGCTTTTAGCTGCGTCCTCTTTCTTTGCATCAAGCTATGTCATCGAAAGCAATGCGCTGGCATCAAGGCCATACCTGCCCGCAAAGCCACGCGAGGAGTCCAACAATGCCGCCGTGAACACCGCAAGCTCACACGAACAAGCAAGAAGCAGCGCGCAAAAGAAGCCTGAGTAAGCTCTACCAGCGAAAATATCGAAACTTCCTGAAATTCCTCGTCGTCTTTAAAGTTAACCTATGCTAACATTTCGTCGGTCTTAAAAGTGTCGGCGGAATCCGACCCCCGAGTCGCCTTGGTTGCGGCTGTTTTGTAAGGCATCAAACATACGCCTTACAAGATTCAATTTGCTCATCCAGGGTAAAGGGGGTGGTTATATAGCTGTGCATTATCTGCGCTTTGCCTGCTCCAACATGCAAAGCTATTTTTATTTCTGAGGCAAATCAGCCTCATTCTTTCTCTCTTATTTTTAACAATTTTTGCGCTTTAGGCGGCGCAAGCAAACAAAAGCCCCCTGCGATCTATTGGCGTAGCACAGGGAGCTCGAATCCTAACCATAGCTTTATGCAGCTCTACAGAAAGGACTATATGAAGTATACTGCACTCCCCCGACTTGGCTCTTTGAGCAAAAAGTCCTGTTGCGCACTTATCACCTGCGGCCTTGCCCTTTCCCTGGCACCAGCAGCCGCCTTTGCGCATTACGAATACAACAACGATAGTAAAGTCATTTTTGGTAAAGACGGAACAACCTCTGACGGACTAGACATTGGTTCCGTTGAAAAACTTAGCTCCAAAACGAACTCTGATGGAACCTCTAGCGTTACTTACCGCGGTTACGCAAATTCCGACAAGGGTGCTCATTTTCTGGGCTACAGCGTTTACACCAAAATTACCTACGACAAATCGGGCACTATGACCGCCATCGACATGAGCAGCGCCAACGACACCTTCGCTGGCACCTGGGGCTACATGCGATCCGGTCATAACAAGGTCTATATCAACGGCTATCTACCCAAGGGTGTCAATTTCAACGCCGAGAAGAAGTCCGACGGGATCTACGCCGTTTCTTTGACCGGCGCCAACTCCGCTGGCTACAGCGTTAACGCAGTTACCCTTATGAGTGTGTCCGACAATGCCGTCAACCAGGATTCCGACGGAACGGACATGAGCTACGAAGTTGCTACCAGCAGCGCCAACTGGGACGAGAAGGGCACTATCACCCTTGGCGACTACCAAGACATCAACCTGGTTCGCGTTCGTTACCAAATCGGCACTGAAAGCGGGCTCTACTTCGACACCTACTTCACCATTGGCGAAGATGGCTCGGTTGATGGAAGCGACGCCGCGAACAACTATATCGACAATTGCATCGCCGACACCAGCTACGACGACGATGCCTCCTACACGGGCAACATGGCCTCCACCAACCGCGACAAGTGGGCGTACGCAACCGCGTCCATGATTTCGCAGCGCACCCTGCAGGCTTACGCAAGCTCGCTCAAGGGCGGATCGGATGCCACCTCCGATCTTGACACCGTTACCGGCGCAACCCTGGTTTCAACCCCTTATGTGGAGGCCATCATGAGTTCGGTCAACGATGGTTACGTGAAGACCATCGCCGACAACGTGAAAATCACCATCGATGGCGAAAAGGACAGCACCAACAACTCTTCCATCGATGTGTCCAGCAACCCTCTTGACGACACCACAGTGACCAAGAACGATGACGGCACCTACACCATCAAGCACTACTACAAGCTCCAGGATCGCAGCGGCGCCTCGGTACCCACCGATTTCAGCATTTATGCCTTGGGCGGGTCCACCACCTCCGCAGAGAATCACGACATCGTGAAAAACAAGTCCGATAAGACGGAGTTGGTTAAATACGATCCAACGTCTTTGAAACTGAACCCGCAAACGTCCACCAACAAAAAGGGCGAAACCACCACGAGCTACAGCTGGGCCGACTTCGAGACCGACTACGTGAGCTTCAAGAGTCGTGACAGCGAGGGCTATTACACGATAACCACCAAAAACCCGAGCATCACACATGTAAGCATCGGCTACACCATCGGTCACACCTCCGGATGCAAGACCATCTACGACCTTGAGCAGATGGTTAAAGCCAGCGAGGTGAATGAGAGCATCGCAAGCATGGACGCCTCCGACGAGGCCGCCGTTGCCGCCCAGCGCAGCGCTTACGATGCGCTCTGCTCTGACGTCAAGGGCTTTGTTACCAACATCGATACCCTGGTAAACGCCGAAAAAGCGATTGCGAGCAAGGTTGTCTCGCTCTCCAACGCCAAGATCAGCATCAGCAGTAGCTGCACTTACAACGGCAAGGCACAGCAGCCTAGCGTAAGCGTTTCCCTCGACGGCAAAACGCTGAGCCAAGGCACCGATTACACGGTGGGCTACGCCAACAACACCAACGCAGGCGCGGCAAGCGTCACCGTCACCGGCATTGGCAAATACGAAGGCACCGCAAGCGGCAAATTCACCATTGCCAAAGCCAACCAGAGCCTCACCGCCAAAGCCTCTACCAAGACCGTCAAAAAGGCTAAGGTAAAGAAGAAGGCCCAAAAGGTTTCTGGCGCCATTAAAGTTTCCGGCGCCCAGGGCAAAGTGACCTACGCCAAGAAGAGCGGCTCCAACAAGCTGAGCGTCGCCTCCAGCGGCAAGATCACCGTCAAGAAGAAGACCAAGAAGGGCACCTACAAGGTCAAGGTCGTCGTCAAGGCAGCCGGCAACGGTAACTACAACGCCGCCACCAAGACCGTCACCGTCAAGGTGAAGGTGAAATAAGCTTCGGCAAGAAACATAGCCCAGCCAAGCAAGACCCGGTTCTGCCGGGTCTTGCTTTTTGCCTAAAGACCAATTGAAACTCACACTAAACCTAAGCCGTAGGCTTTGCTTGCCAGGCAATTTATCGTTCCATCCAATTACCTGCTTCTATACGCAAAAGGGCAATCCTTGATTTAAGGAATGCCCTACATAAGCAAAAGAAGACTCAAGCTCTACTGGGGAATACGTTGTGACCCCTTCGCAATCGAAGAATCCACCGCCAAGGCATCAAGCTTGGCCATAAGCACGTCTTCAACATCAAAAGAACAAGGCGCCAGTGCATCATCTAAAAAGACCGTGCGAATGTAAGACCCGCAATTGTCGCAGGTGTTGATACGATGAGCGTCGTCACCTTCAAGGTTGAAATAATGCAAGTGCCCAGAATTTTGGTCTCCACAGCGAGCACAGCGAACGCGATCGAAATCCCACGAAGTTCCGCACTGCAAACAGCCCAGAACCTTACCACGCCCCTTGGTAGCATTTTCGCCACCCACGCGAGCAAGCATTGGCTCACTGCCGCAAACAGGGCAAACCATAAAGTGTCCCTTTTCCATTTCTTCCTGGCCTATGGCCTCCACAGCCTTACGGGCGGGACCTTCAAGCTGCACGCGCAATGCCAAGGTAATAAGCGAAACACTCAGAGCGAGCGCCTGCTCCGGCATGCCTAAACGCTGGAACGCCTGAGCTAGATAAACAATAAAGGCAGACGGATTGCTTCCTGCAAGAGCCATTGCTTCAGCAGTTGCCGAATCATTTTCGATCTTAGCATTTGCTCCAAAAATCGTATCCCATTCAACTACTTCAAGATCACGAGCCGCTTCTTCAAAAGAAGGGTCTTCCTTGATAGCGCCAACGAGCTTAAGCATGGTATCTGCCAACACTCGCCCATCGACCGGGGCAGGAGCAACAGAAAAGACACTGCCATTTAAGGGACTTGGCGCTTTTGCCAAAGGCTTATCAAGCTCTGCCTGCAAATCTTTAGAACTCACAGCTTCACTTTGCACCGCCTCAAGGGCAATCTTTGGGTCCGGAGTTGCATAGTCCTGCTCGAGGCCAGCAACCGCCTCGTTTGCGGCGGCCCAAAGCTTTCGGAACAAATCGAGCCTTGCCTGATCGGCTTCGCTGATTTTGCCGGCATAACTTTTAATCGACATATCGATGAAAGAAAGATCCATAAGGCTTCACCTTTCAACTTTTAAAAGCAAGAGGTGGTGCAATCACCTCGCCGTTGATTGCACCACGCTGGATTAGAAGACGTCTTAACAAGCACCCAAACAAACATCCTGCACAGGGCTAAGTCCTGCCCAAAGAAGCGGCTGAGAATTATTTTGCCAACTAGAATTGCCTACTTAATTTCGTCTTTGCGGCTTTCAGGATTAACCACAACGTTGGTACCCTCGTTCATTTCCTTACGAGCCCAGTGGCCC
Source organism: Escherichia coli (assembly GCA_963591685.1). Lineage (GTDB taxonomy): Bacteria > Actinomycetota > Coriobacteriia > Coriobacteriales > Eggerthellaceae > Anaerotardibacter. Next base: position 2,731 of record CAVAUO010000042.1, on the reverse strand, counting down.
CAGTGATACAGAGCATCGGACTCGGAGATCAAGCCATCTTTCCACATGACCTTCCACATACCGCGATACGGCTGAAAAATGCCAGCGCCCAAGAAGATGTGAGCGCAAGCAAAAATCGCCATAAGCAAGAAGAAGACATCGTGCAGAACCATGAAGACGGAATGCGCAACAGGCGACAGCGAAAGCACTGTAGAGCCAAGCAGCAAAACGATGCCCGTAATTGCCATAACAAAACCGCAGATCCAAAGCATACCGTCAGCAAAACGCTGGCCGGATTTCTGCTCGTCCTGGTCGGGCATATGAACGCGCTTGGCCATAAACAAATAGGGTAAGAAGAGCTTCATCCAGAGCTTGTCATCGTCGGTCCATTTGCACACATTGTTGTGCCAGATATGAGCCACACCCTTAGGTGCCTTGATGGCGCTGATAATAGGCACAGCTACGAAAATGACGCCGATTACGCGGTGGCTCATGCGGAAAAAGAAGACAACGTCAGATCCCACCGCTTGAGCAAGCTGCGGAATAAAAACGAACAAGCCTGAAAGCATCAACCACAAGCAACAACTAACGGTAATGCCATGAGTCCAACGAGCCTGACGAGAATGGCGCTTGATATAACGCTTATTACCGGCACAAGACTCAAGGAAAGCATCGTCGGACTTTTTGGTGGCTTCATCAACGTTAATGACTTTACTCATGGTCGGCCCCCTTTCCAGTAAGTGCTTCTTTAAAGCTACGGTCGTCTTGTGGGTCGCCTTGCTTAACAACGTCGCCCGTATCGGTTGACAAGGTATCGGTTGTAGCTTCGTTGTAGACAAGTTTGTCGCGCTTGTATCCAGCAGCCAGGCCGAACATTGCAGCCAGACCAACAACAGTTGCGCCCATTCCAACGGCAGCAACAGGCTTCATGATTTCAGAAAGAACAGCTGTTGCAGGAACCTCTGGGTCGCGAACCTGACCATGGAAATCGATGCCGTACTTAAGAACCTGAATCACATGCAGGCCGCCCATTTCCTGCTCGCCATAAACCATGGCATCGGCGTAGCCGCGCTCTTTTAAGAACTCCACACGCTTATTGGCGACCTCGATCATCGCATCTCGCTCACCAAAAGTGAGTGCGTTTGGCTGACAAGTAGCAACGCAAGCAGGCTTCATGCCGTGCTTGATACGATCCACGCATCCGGTGCACTTGTTTATCTTGCCCTTAGGGCCGTAATAGCGAGGCACATCATAGGGGCAGGCCATCGAACAACGCTGGCAGCCAATGCATTTGGAATCGTCAACAGTAACCATGCCTGTTTCTTCATCCTTGTATATTGCACCAGCGGGGCATACCTTAACGCAGCCAGGGTCGGAGCAATGCTGGCAGGAACGACGACCAAAGCCCCACTTAATGCCCTTGTTGTTGTCGGCGTAATCCTCGTTGAAGGTCATGATCAAACGAGTGTCGCCGTCAAGATCGGGTGGGTTTTGGTAAGTGCCCGTAAAGTTATCCGCACAAGCATTATGTTCGATAGGCGAAGGCAGGTTGTTCCAACATTTGCAAGCAACCTGACAACCCTTGCACGCGGTGCACTTGGAGGTATCAAACAGAATTGCGTATTCAGACATTTTCTATCCTCCTTATGCTTTCTCGATATTTACAAGGAAGGCCTTGTATTCGGGAATGAAACTATTTGGGTCGCCGACGTTAGGGGTCAAGTCGTTAACCATGTTGTCGTCGGAAGCCAGAACGCCAGCCCAGCCATAGTGATGCGTCATGCCCACCAGGTGTTTCTTCTCGCCTTGAACGGTCAGAGGCTGCAGGCGCTTAGTAACCACAGCCGCGATCTCAACGGAACCACGATTGTTCCAAACATGAACCTTATCGCCACTGTTGATGCCCTTTTCAGCAGCTAGTTCTTCTGAAATCTCAATGAACTGAGCGGGCATTGCCTCGATGAGGGCAGGACACATCCTCGACTGACCACCGGTCTGCCAATGCTCGGTAACCGAATAAGTAGTTGCCACATAAGGGAACTCCGAGGGGTCGGCCTGAGCGGTAGAGGGGTCGTCTGCAAAACGAATGCAGGGGTTATTCTTCGAGCCATTCATGGGGTTTTCAGCCAAGGGGCTTTCGAAGGGCTCGTAATGCTCGGGAATGGGAGCGTCTTCCATGCCGTAGGAAATCAAACGAGCGTTCTGCTCCCAGGTCATGAAGAAGGCATTGGCGTTAGGCTCTACGGGAGTCTTGGTGCCGTCAGCATTGGCCTTGGAAGCAACGAAGTCCGAATTGTCGTTCAAGATCCACTGCTCGCCGTCCCACTTGCACAAAACCTTATCCTTGTTCCAAGGCTGACCCTTAAGGTCGGCAGAAGCGCGATTGTAAAGAATGCGACGGTTGTTGGGCCATGCATGGGACCAGCCGGGATACAAGCCCAAGCCAGTTGGGTCGGACTTATCACGCGATGCGCAAGGCTGCTCCGCAGGATCAAGCGGCGCCTCGTTGTTGTTGTAATAACCGGAGTAAACCCACATGCCGCATGCGGTGGAGCCATCAGCAGCAAGCTCAGAATAACCAGTAATCAGGTCGGTCTTTTGCTTCTTGGTGCTGGTGTTGCAGTTCGTGCCCTTTACGCGATAGCCATTAAGCGCCCAGGCAACAGGGCGTAGGTCGATCTTGCCGTCAACGTAGTAATCCCATTTCGTATTAAGAATAGGATCGGGGTTTGCGCCGCCTTCTTTCTTATAG
>CAVAUO010000041.1:0-12809 GCA_963591685.1 Escherichia coli | reverse complement strand
GATTACGAGGACGGCGGCGACGAGTGGATCGTCTACACCGGCGCCTCCGATCTGCACGCAGTGAAGAGCGCTCTTGAGGAGCAGGGTATCGAGATCAAGGGCTCCGAGCTCACGATGATCCCCACCACGCCCACCGTCGTCACCGCTGACGAGGCTCGCAAGGTCATGCGCCTGATTGATCGCCTTGAAGAGCTTGAAGACCTTCAGAACGTCTACCACACCATGGAGATCACCGAGGAGGTTGCCGCTGCCCTCGATGAGGAGTAGGTGCAATCTTCCTTTAAAGAACAGCTGAGGATTCTTGGCTAACGACGGGTCGCTTCGTGCGGCCCGTTTTCTTTTTGGCAAGGCCTATTGGCACCCTTGCCAATAGGGGAATCGTTTGCGAAAACGTAAGATGTGCGATTGGGCAAGAATCATGCGCAATCGTCGTTTTATTTTCGGGTAAGCAAGGTATCCTGTGATACCATTTCTAACTAGTTCTTACAGCATCAAACGCACTACTTAAACACACCATATGCTAAGGGGCCAACACTCAGTGTCCAACACTGCCAACATCTTGTCTTTTGCCGACGCGAGGGCTTCCGCCCCGCGTTTTCGTGATTCTCGGGCAAAAACAAAGACCCCTGATCAATCTGCAATTTTATCTGCATCTCCTCGTCGGGCCTCCAGTGTCCAAAGGGGTTCTCATGCGCGCATGAGCGCTTCGTCCGCCGATAACCGCGCCACCAGGGCTCAGCGTGACGCTGCTCTTCGCGGCTACGAGGGGAGCGCCTCGGCCAGGCATGCGTCTTCGCGCATGTCGATGGGCGCTTTTTCCGAGGAAGAGGAGCGCCGCCTGGAAGCGAAGGGCAACGGTGCGCATGGCGCACGCGCCTCTCGCGCGCAGTGTCAAAAGAAAGAATCGGCATTTGGAAAGCTCACGCATAAGATGCGTTCTGCGAAGGCCGAGCGTCTCTTTGAGCGTAACGTACCTGCAAGCAATGCCCGCTCTTCCCAGCCCGAGCAGCCGAGCCGTGCCGCTCTCTACGAAATGAAGATGGGCCGCGACCATCGTCGTTCCGCCCACATGCAAGAAGATGCCAAATCCGGCAAATCTCGCTTCTCCTTCGCGGGATTCAATCCTTTGTCCTTGTTCGTCGGCACCAAGGGAGGCCAATGGGCCTGCGTCGCGATGATCGCCGTAGCGTTCTCGGTTTTCATTTTGTACCAACCCATCGCCGACTGGTACAACGAAGGCCGCTCCCTGCAGCAGCTTCAGGCTCAGTACGAGATAAGCTCTGCTGAATACGAGCAGGTCAAGGCCGATGTAGATTATCTTTCCACCGATGAGGGTCTGGCGGACTACGCGCACGAGCAGCTGGGCTGGCTCAAATCCGGCGAGCATTCGGTCAACGTGGTCGGCTTGGACAGCGAGGAGTCTCAGTCTTCCACTTCGTCTAGTTCGGCAAGTACCACTCAATCTCTTGCCCTGGCCTCAGCTAAGGCTCAAACTCCCGATACCTGGTATTCGGGGGTGCTGGATGTGATCTTCGGCTATGAAGGCTAAATGCTTTGCTGCAATCGACATCGGAACGGTGACCTGCCGTCTTCTTGTAGCCGACGTCGTCGACGGATCGCTTGACGAGCAGCTTCGTCGCGTCGAAATAACCAATTTGGGGCAGGATGTCGACAAGACGGGCGTTCTTCGCAAAGACGCGATAGGGCGTGTTTCCCGCACCATTGCCGAATATCGAAGGGATATCGACGCCCTACAGCTGAAGGGCGAGCCTGAAATCCCCGTTACCGCATTGGCCACAAGTGCCTCCCGTGACGCGGAAAACGCCCAGGAACTCATTGACGAACTGGCCAAATCGCGCGTGTCCCTCTGTGTTATTCCCGGGGAGCGTGAAGCGGCGCTTTCCTTCAAGGGCGCTTCGAGTGCGTACCTAGGTGAGCGTTTGCTCGTCGTCGACGTTGGCGGCGGCTCCACCGAGCTGGTGTTCGGGCGTGGCGGCGATGATCCTGAGTTCCGTCATTCTTTCGATATCGGTTGTCGCAGGGTGACCGAGCGCTTCCTGCCCAGCGACCCTCCGACTGCCAAGGAATTGGACGCGGCTGCGGCCTGGATCCGCGAGACGATGGATCCCATCATCGCGCGCGCTCTGGCAGAGGGCTGCGCTTGCGATCGCGTTGTGGCGGTGGCGGGAACCGCGACTTCCATGGTTTCCATCGATTCCAAGATGGTCGACTACGATCCTGCCCAGGTCGACGGGTCTTTCGTGAGCCTTGATACACTCAAGCGCATTTATGCTGAGCTCGCCTCGATGCCCCTGGCCGAACGCGAGCGTGTAGTGGGTCTTGAGCCTAAGCGCGCGCCCGTTATCGTGGCTGGTGCGCTTATCTTGCAGATCGTGCTCGAGCTTGTTGGAGCCCCTGGCTTCACCGTGAGCGAGTCCGATATCCTGCAGGGCATCATCATGGACGCCGCTGGCTTGTAGCACCAGTTTGGGCGTTAGGCTCTTTTAGCTGTTACAATACGGCAGTACGCAACATAGGGGAGCGTGGCGGAATTGGCATACGCAGTGGACTTAAAATCCACCGGTCTTCGATCTTGTGGGTTCGAGTCCCACCGCTCCTACCAGTTGCTTAACTAGTGATTTCGCCGCCCTGAAAGGGGATTGTTTTTTATGCAAGCAAATCCTGAGCTTCTGTTTTCCGTTGACGAACAGAAGCTGCGTGCTCTTTGCGACAATCTTGCCGACAGTCTTGCCAAAGTCGAAAAAGGCTCTTTCGAGGATTATCTTGAGAAGTGCGCCGACGCTATGGGCGACATCATCAATTCTTTCATTCCCAAGGGTTCCCATCCTGATATGTGGACCTATCTGTACGGTCCGTTGACCTCGTACAGCCAGAACGCCGGTAAGCGCCATCGTCCTTTGATCTGCGCCTTGGCCGCCATGGCTGTTGGCGGGGACTGGAAAAAGTCCCTGTCTGCAGGTGCTGCGATTGAGCACTTCCACACAGCAGCGCTCATCCACGACGATATCGCCGATGACGCCGAGCTCCGTCGCGGCGAGCCCTGTTTTCACCTGAGGGAAGGTGAGGGCCTTGCCATCAACGCGGGCGATCTTGGCCTGGCCGTCGTCAACGGCATCGTGATGTGCGATCCCCATCTTTCGGATTCCGAGAAGGTGCGCGTTTCACTTGAGCTCGTGTCCATGGCTTGCTCCACTGTTGAAGGGCAGGCGCTCGACATCGGCTGGGCGCGCGACAACCGCTACGATCTGAGCATTGACGATTATCTTCTTATGGCGCGCCACAAGACCGCCTATTATTCGGGCGGCGTGCCTTTGGCCATCGGCGCCATCGTCGGCGGCGGCACCGACGCTCAGGTCGAGGGTTTGCGCTCCTTCGGCATGGCCACTGGTCTTGCCTTCCAAATTCAGGATGACCTTTTGAATTTGGTGGGAACCAAGGAGGCCAAGGAAAAGGACTATCGCTCCGACATCACCGAGGGCAAGCGAACCTTGGTTGCAGTTCATGCCCTGGCTCATTCCCCCGAGCGCGATCGCTTGGAGGAGATTCTTTCTTCCAAGGCCAAGGATCCTGAGGTTCTGGCCGAGGCGGTTCGCATCATGCAAGAAGCGGGCTCCATCGACTACGCTCGCGACTATGCCCAAAAGCTCGTCGCGGAGGCTAAGGGAGAACTCGCGCCCATCATCGAACACACCGATGCTTACGACCAACTTGTCTCAATGGCAGATTGGTTCGTGAGCCGTTTGAAGTAGGTTTCACATGGAAACCATTAAGCCCCACGATCGCGGAGCCGCCGTTGCCGACGTGCAGCGTCGCCTGGCCGATCTTGGATATTTGAATGAAAACCAAGTCACTCAGACCTTTGATGCGGACACCGTGCTGGCTGTGAAGTCCTTTTGCTCCGACCATGGCTTGGAGCCGATCGACTACGTGGATCAGCAGGTGTGGTCCCGTTTGGTCGATGCTGGTTTCCAGATGGGCGACCGCAACCTTTACCTGCGCGTGCCTTTTTTCCATGGTCACGACGTTGAGGTTCTGCAGTCGGCTCTTTCAGCCCTTGGCTTTTCCACGGGCAACATCGACGGCATGTTCGGCGCCCACACCGAGGAGGCGCTGCGTCGCTTCCAATTGAACATGGGTCTTCCCGACGACGGCATCGCCGGCTCCATGACTTTCAGAGCCATTAACAACCTCGCTCATTCCTGGCGCGAGAAAAACGTGCACACACCTGTGGTCAACATGGGCTTTGCGCGCGCTTCCGAAGCGCTTGAGCTTAACTTCCTCTGCCTGTTCGGGACCGAGGATTTGCCTCGACTGGTGGCTGCGCGCATGTCCAACCTTGCCATGGCCACCAATCCCAATTCCAAGGTCACCAGTGCCGAATCGCTCAACGTCGCGCCCGAGGATTCAACGATGTTCCTGCAGATCCTCGCCGCCGATCAAACTCCGGCTCCAGGCGTTCCGATGGTCGATCTGGAACCGAGCGACACTTTGGTGCTGCGTCTGACCCAGGCCTTCCGCTCGACGGGGGCTAAGCCGGGTTCCCGCGTCGCCCTTCGTCTTCCAGGCGATGCTTGGGGTGATGCAGGCGTGGAGCGCACGGCGCAGCATTTTGCGATCATCTTGCTTGATGCCATTTGCTCGGCAAGCCTGATCCTTCACGACGAACGAAAGTAGATACTTATGAATGCAGCTGCTCTTATCCTTGCCGCCGGTGCCGGTACCCGCATGAAGTCCTCTAAACCCAAGGTTGCTCACGAGATCATGGGAAAGCCTCTGGTTAGATGGGTGGTCGATGCAGCCTACGGCGCCGGCCTTTCCAAACTTGTGGCCGTTGTGGGCCATGGTCGTGAGCAGGTGGAGCCTTTGCTTGAGGACGTTTCCGTTGTGGTGCAGGAAGAGCAGCTTGGAACGGCGCATGCGGTCAACGTGGCACGTGAAGCTCTTATCGGCGAGTGCGATTCTCTGGTAGTCCTTACCGGCGACAGCCCTTTGGTTACTTCTGAGACCATCGCCAAGCTCGTCTCTCTTAGGGAGGAGCGTGCCGCCGGCGTTGTGGTGCTTACCATGCAGGCCGAAGATCCCACCGGTTATGGCCGTATCGTCCGCGATGACGAGGGTCAGGTTGCCGCAATCGTCGAGCAGAAGGATTGCACGTCCGAGCAGGCCTTGATCACCGAGTGCAATTCGGGTTTCTATTGCTTTGACACCAAGCTTCTGTTCGATGCCCTAACCGAAGTTTCCACCGACAACGCACAAGGCGAGTACTATCTAACCGACGTTTTGGCCATCGCCCGTGCAAAGGGCAGGGAAGTTCTTGGTCTTTTAGCGGCCGACAAAGACGAATGCCTTGGTGTGAACTCGCGCAGGCAGCTTGCGCAGGCGACGAAGTCTCTGCAGCGTCGCATCAACGGCAAACATATGGACGCTGGCGTTACCTTCTGGGATCCCGATACCTGCTGGATCGGGCCCGATGTCGAAATTGCGCCCGACGTCGAGATTCTTCCTCAGACCATCATCGTCGGTGCTTCCAAGATCGGTTCCGGATCGGTCGTAGGTCCTTGTTCTCGTTTGACCGACACCGTGGTGGGCGCCGATTGCGTTATCGACGAGACGGTCGCCATTGAGACCGTCATCGACGACGAGGTCGAGTGCGGCCCGCGTGCCTACTTGCGCCCGCAAACCCATATGTGCAAGGGCTCCAAGGCCGGCACGCACGTCGAGATCAAGAAATCCACTATCGGCGAGGGCTCCAAGGTTCCTCACCTTTCTTACATCGGCGATTGCACCATGGGTTCCGGCGTCAACATCGGGGCGGGTTCCATCACCTGCAACTACGATGGCGTGAAGAAATGGCCCACTGTCATCGAAGACGACGTTTTCGTCGGATCTGACACGATGATGGTTGCTCCGGTGAAGCTCGGTCGCCACTGCTTGGTTGCTGCCGGATCGGTCGTCACCAAGGACGCAAGCCCCGAGTCCCTTATTCTTGCTCGTGCGCGCCAGGTGGAAAAAGAAGGCTGGAACGAAGGCAAGTAATTTCTACGCTGACAAAACGTTCGTTAGCGTTACTATGGCTAAGGTTGGATTGGGCGCATTGAGCGCACGTTTGATAGAGGTATTTCACTATGAGCAACATGACTAAGAGCCTTGCGGTGTTTTCCGGCTCCACGTACCCCGAATTCGCCAAGGAAGTGGCGCGCTGCTTGGGCATCGAGCTTGGCAAGGTTCAGCTCGAGAAATTCGCCAATGGTGAAATCTACGCTCGCTATCTTGAGACCGTCCGTGGCGCGGACGTCTTCATCGTTCAGTCCATTTCCGGCGACGTCAACGAGTCGCTCATGGAACTTTTGATCATGATCGATGCGGCCAAGCGCGCCTCCGCACGCACCGTGCATGCCGTCGTCACCCATTACGCCTACGCTCGCCAGGATCGCAAGGCGGCAGCACGCGAGCCCATTACCGCCAAGCTGGTGGCCAACCTTCTTACCACGGCTGGTATCGACTCCATCATCACGATGGACTTGCACCAGGGCCAGATCCAGGGCTTTTTCGATGTGCCCGTTAACCATCTGTCCGCTCTGTGGACCTTGGCCGAGCACATCAAGACCAAAGATCTTGACGCCGACAACATGGTGGTCGTCTCTCCTGATCTTGGTCGCGCCAAGGCCGCCAAGAAGATGTCCAATATCATCGGCTGTGAGATGGCCATTCTTCACAAGGAGCGCCCGAAGCACAACCAGGCCGAGGTCACCGCTCTCATTGGCGACGTCGAGGGCAAGGTTTGCATCCTGAACGACGACATGATCGACACTGGTGGATCGGTTGTTGCCGCGGTTAAGACCCTTAAGGCCAAGGGCGCCAAGAGCGTTTACGTCACCTGTACGCATCCCGTGTTCAGCGGTGCTGCCCTTGAGCGCTTGAACGACCCCGATATCACCGAAGTCATCGTTGCCAACACCATTCCCGTCGACGAGGAAAATGCGGGTAAGGTCCATGTGATTTCCGTCGCTCCCTTGTTTGCTCGTGCGATTCAGAACGTTTTCGGCAACACCTCCATCTCCGAGATGTTCGATCCCAACTTCGCGCTGTAGTTCATGTTCCTTATCGTAGGCTTGGGCAATCCAGGCGAGGAGTACGAGCATACGCGCCATAACGCTGGTTTCGAAGTAGTCGATCGCTTGGCCAAGGAGGCTCACGTCAATTACTGGAAGAACGCCTGTGGTTCCTTGGTTGGCGAGGGAAAGCTTTCCCTTGGGGGAGGCAAGTACGAAGACGTTGTGCTGGCTAAGCCTCAAAGCTTCATGAACCTGTCGGGCGGACCGGTTGCCAAGCTTTTGAAGCAATATTCCATTGCTCCGGATCAGTGGATCGTCGTTCACGATGAGCTTGATATCCCTGCCGGCAGCGTACGCGTGAAGCGCGGTGGTGGTCATGCGGGCCACAACGGGCTTCGTTCCATAATCGACAAAACGGGTACACGCGATTTTCAACGTGTTCGAGTAGGAGTTGGGCGTCCTCCTGGACGTATGCCCGTTCCTGATTTCGTGTTGCAGGTTCCTCGTAAGGATGCCATGGACGACTTTGTTGCCGCCTGCGATCGAGGCGCCGAGGCTGCCAAATCGCTTATCGCCGTTGGGCTTGAGAAATCGCAGCAGGTGTACAACCAGCGCTAACTTCAATTCTATAGATGCTCTTCTGGTTCTTTTGACAGATTCCTGGCTTCGGGCAGCCGTTTCCCGATGGGACGTTTTTGGGGCACGCGCAGCTTTACAGGTGTGCGACAATGGGGAAGAAAAAAGTCTTCAGCGAATCAGGTTTGCACTATGTCAGCACGTATCAGCATTCTGCCCGCGGACAAGTCCGTGGCGGAAACCCTCAGTGAGGAACTGGGGTTTCCCTCCTTCATCACTACCGTCATGGTTGCTCGGGGCATTACCGATGTTCCAAGCGCTCAGGTTTTCTTGAACCCTTCGCTTGATAGGGATTGGCTCGATCCTTATTCGATCGCGAACATGTCGCAGTTGGCCGATTGCCTCTCTGAGGCAATACTTCAAGAAAAGCGTATCTTGGTTTTCGGCGACTTCGATCTTGACGGCATTTCCGCCACCACCATCATGACGCGTGGTCTACGCGAGCTTGGTGCCGAGGTAGTGCCCTTCATTCCCTTGCGTTTTGAAGAGGGCTACGGCTTAACAGGCGCCTCCATCAAGCGCGCTCTAAGCTACAAGCCCGATGTTTTGATAACCGTCGACAATGGCATTGCGGCAAAAAACGAGGTCAAGCAGCTTATCGATGCTGGGGTTGAGGTCCTTATCACCGACCACCACGAGCCTGCCGACCTTGTCCCGGAGGGGGTTGCGGTAGTCGACCCCAAATGCGGCGACTGCGAAAGCTCCATTCTTGCGGGAGCGGGGGTTGCGCTTAAAGTCATCCAGGTTATGGGCGGACGCTTTGGCAAGCCCAATCTATGGCTCGATCTGGTCGATATGGCCGCTCTCGGTACCGTTGCCGATTTGATGCCTTTGGTAGGCGAGAACCGTGCCCTGGTTGCCGCCGGGGTGAAAAAGCTCAACGCCGAGCCGCGTCCCTGCATTGCCGCGCTTATCGGTGCATCGGGGCAAACGGGCAAGGTTCTTACCGCGTCAAACTTGAGCTTCTCGTTAATTCCACGTCTGAACGCCGCGGGCCGTATGGGTAATGCGCAGTTGGCGCTCAATCTATTACTCGAGGACGATTTCCAACATGCGTCCGAATTGGCTCAAGAGCTCGAGGAAACCAACACCCGCCGCCGTCAGATCGAGGCGGAGCTGGCCGAGGTCGCCCTTGCTCAAGCTGAAGAAACCCATGAGGGCAAGCGCGTCGTCGTTGTTGCTGGCGAGGGCTGGCACGAAGGCGTCAAAGGAATCGTCGCCTCTCGCCTGACCTCAAAATACGGCGTACCTTCCTTGCTTTTTACCATTGACGGGGAAGAGGCTCGTGGATCGGGAAGAAGCGTCGGCAGCGTCAACCTGTTCGAGGCCGTTCGCTCATGCGAAGACCTGCTCACGCGTTTCGGCGGGCATGAGGCTGCTGTTGGCGTCACCCTTCCCACGGCAAATCTCCCTGAATTCGCTCGACGCCTGAACGAGCACATGATGAGCTTGCCCGCTGAGGATTTCCTTGCCCGCCTTGAGGTCGATGCCGTCGTCGATTTCTCCGAGCTTGATCTGGGTAATGTCGCCTTGCTTGACCGTTTGGCTCCCTTCGGTCAGGAAAACAACCAACCGCGCTTCTTGGCGCATGGCGTGTCCATCGTTCAGGCCCGCGCGGTCGGTGCCGACAAAAATCATCTTTCCTGCACCTTGAGCGACGGTAGCGATTCGCTCAGCTGCATTATGTTCCACTGCCCCGACATCGATTCTTTGCTTTCCTGTCATTCCGTGGTCAACGCGGTGTTCCAGCTTCAGATCGACGAATGGCGCGGGCGCCGATCGGTGAAGGCCGTGCTTTCCTCCCTCGAGCCCGTCGAGCCTTGTTGCGCCTTAGAGGCCTGTCTTGACGAAAAGAAGGTTTCTTACGTGGGCGAGCTTGTCGATTACGCCGAACGTACGCATGTTGGCACTGGTTTCCCCTTTAGGCCCCAAGCTTCGGATGCGAGCTTGCTGGAGCGCCGCCGCGAATGGTCCGAGATTGCAAAGGGAGACCAAGCTCTTCTTCGCCAGGCTTTGATCCAGTCCTTCTTGGGGGAGGGAAACCTTCACGATTCGCAGCTTCGATCCTTGGAGCTTTTGGATCAAGGGGCATCGGTGCTTTCCGTCATGGGGACGGGCCGCGGCAAGTCCTTGATTTTCCAGCTTCACGCTATCGAGCTTGCCTTGAAAACCGATAAAGCGAGCCTATTCGTGTACCCTCTGCGAGCCTTGGCCTCCGATCAGGCATTTCATCTAATGCGCACGGTTGAGCCTTTTGGTCTGTGCGTCAAAGTGCTCAACGGCGATACTTCGGTGGACGCGCGTGCCGAAATCTTCGCGGGCTTGAGCGGTGGCTCGGTCGACATCGTTCTTACGACGCCGGAGTTTCTTGATGCTCATTCCTTGGATTTCGCAAAGTCGGGCCGTATCGGCTTCGTCGTGGTTGACGAGGCCCATCATGTTTCCACCTCGCGCGCGGGCTTCCGTCCAAGTTATCGTCGTTTTGCTCAGATTGTGGACGAATTGGGCAAGCCTCAGGTTTTGGCGGTAACCGCCACGGCCGACGTCGGGGTGCTTGAAGCGGTTAAGGCTGATTTGGGCATTGAGGCGCTGGTGACCGACGAGCATGAGCGCGAGAATCTATCTATCGACGATCAGCGCAACATCCGAAAAAAGGAACGCTATTTGGCAAACCTCGTTGTGCAAGGTGAGAAGACCATCGTTTACGTCAACTCCCGCGCCGAGAGCATCTCTTTGGTTCGCGACCTGCGCGCACGCGTGCCGCAAATGGCTCCTCTGATCGGTTTCTACAACGCAGGCCTCACCAAAGAAGAGCGCTTGCGTATTGAAGATTTCTTCCGCAAGGACGAGCTTCAGGTTTTGGTTGCAACCTCGGCCTTCGGCGAGGGCATCGATGTCCCTGGCGTTCGTCACGTGGTTCTTTACCATCTTCCTTTCAGTGAGATCGAGTTCAATCAGATGAGCGGTCGCGCCGGCCGCGATGGCGAGGCGGCAACTATTCATCTTCTGTTTGGCAGACAGGATGGCGAATTGAACGCCGGCATCTTGGCCTTAGCGGCGCCCGACCATGATGTGATGGGCCGTATCTACCGTGAGCTAAGACGCCGTCAGCGGCAAGCGGGAACGGGCGTTTTCGCGCTCACTTGTGACGAGCTTGCCTATTACGCCAGCTCCCTTCTTCCGTCGTCGAAGATCGACCCTGCGCAGACCTCCTGCGCGCTTTCCGTGTTCTCCGAGCTGGGATTGGTCGAGCTGGGGTCTCTTCCTTCAAATGCCACCGAGGTTGTTACCGTTCATGTCGTAGACTATGGGGGAAAGGTCGAGCTTACCGATAGCGTCAGGTATCGCGAGGGCTTGGACGAGATCGCTGAGTTCAACGACTTCAGTGAGTGGGTGCTCAAGCGTTCGGTCAAGGTTCTGCAGGAGCGCATTCGTAGGCCTCTTTTGCCTTAAGCTGCACAAAAACGAGGGAGTAGTACCATGGCCACTGATGTCATTCAGTTAACGGTGGATCCAAGCATCCAATCATCCACCGCGGCCCCCATGGGGTCCAACCCCGACGTGCGCTTTCAGGACTTGCTTGGCATGGTTACCTATCTTGAGCCCGAGGAATGCGAGAAGCTGGGCCGTGCCTACGCCTACGCGCGCGAGATGCACCACGACCAGCGTCGTAAGTCGGGTGAGCCCTTCGTTTTGCATCCCGTCGAGGTTGCCATCATCCTTGCTGACCTTCATATGGACGTCGAGACCCTGTGTGCGGCCTTGCTGCACGATGTGGTAGAGGATACCGAGGCAACTAAAGAAGACGTAGCCGAGATGTTCGGCGCATCCGTCGCCGAGCTGGTCGACGGCGTCACCAAGATCACCAAACTTAAGGTCGGCGACTTGACCGACGAGCAGGCGCAAACCTATCGCAAGATGCTCGTTGCCATGAACAACGACATTCGCGTCGTCGTCATCAAGTTGGCCGACCGTCTTCATAACATGCGCACGCTTTCCGCCCTGCGTGAAGATCGCAGGATCTATAAATCGCACGAGACGCTGGAAATTTACGCTCCCATCGCGCATCGCTTGGGCATCAGCTCTATCAAATGGGAGCTTGAAGACTTGTCCTTCTTCTACTTGGAACCAGCGAAGTTCAAGCTTGTTTCGCGCATGGTGTCGGAGAGCCGACCCCAACGCGAGGCATACCTGGGATCCATCCTGAAAATCCTTCATGAGGAAACCGAGAAGCTCGGTATCGACGCCCAACTTATGGGCAGGCCCAAGCATCTGTATTCCATCTACAAGAAGATGGCCAACCAGAAGAAGGGCTTCTCTGAAATATACGACCTCATCGCCGTGCGCGTGATCGTTCAAACTGTGAAGGATTGCTACTCGGTTCTTGGTGCCGTGCATACGCTTTGGAACCCTATGCCCGGGCGCTTCAAAGACTACATCGCAATGCCCAAGCTCAACATGTACCAAAGCTTGCACACCACGGTCATCGGTCCAGCGGGTCGTCCCCTCGAGGTGCAGATTCGCACCGAGGAGATGCATCGTAAAAGCGAGTATGGCGTTGCCGCTCACTGGCGCTACAAGGAAAAGGGCAAGGCCGATGATTTCGACCGTCAGATTGCCTGGTTGCGTGAGATGGTCGACTGGCAAGACGAAACCAAGGACTCCCGTGAGTTCCTGAAGTCCCTAAAGGTCGATCTTGCCCCCAAGGAAGTGTTCGTCTTCACACCTAAGGGCAAGGCGATGAGCTTGCGGGCTGGCTCGACCCCGGTCGACTTCGCCTATGCGATTCATACCGAGGTTGGCAACCGTTGCGTGGGAGCTAAGGTCAACGGTGCCATCGTGCCTTTGACCTACGAGCTTCAGCAGGGCGATCGCGTTGAGATTTTGACGCAAAAATCGGCAACACCTTCGCGTGACTGGCTCAACTTCGTCAAAACCCCTTCGGCACGCTCCAAGATCCGCAACTTCTTCAGCAAGGCAACACGCTCTGACGATCTTGCCTCAGGTCGCGATAAACTCGGCCGTGAAATGCGCAAGCATGGTTTCGGCATCTCCAACGCAAACGCGACACGTGCGCTGAAAGAGGTCTCGGAGACG
>CAVAUO010000040.1:0-13270 GCA_963591685.1 Escherichia coli | reverse complement strand
AGCGTGACCTTGTACGAATCCAAGGAAACCCTGGGCGGCAATATGCGCCTGGCCGCCTTCCCTCCCGGAAAGGGCGACATTTCCAACATGATCCGCGCCTACATCGTCCGCGCTCAGAAGGCCGGCGTCGAGATCGTGCTCAATAAGGAAGTCGATGTTGACTTCGTTCGCGAGCAGAACCCCGACGAGGTCGTTGTTGCTACGGGCGCCAACACGCTCATTCTGCCCATCGAGGGCATCGACGATCCATCCATCATTCATGGTGGCGATCTGCTGGCTGGCAAGCGCCAGGCTGGCAAGAAGGTGCTTGTCGTTGGCGGCGGCATGGTCGGTTGCGAGACCGCCGAGCTTTTGGGCGAGCTTCAGCACGATGTGACCATCGCTGAGTTCCGTGAGGCCATGGGCATCGATATGATCTCCGAGCATCGTAAGTTCCTGATGCATCATTTCGCCGAGTACGGCGTCAAGCAGGTTCCCAATGCTCGTGTTTGCAAGTTCTTCCCTGATGGCGTTGCCTACGAGGACATGGTCACGCACGAGACCAAAGAACTTCGCGGTTTCGACTCCGTGGTGCTTTCCATGGGCTATCGCAACAACGATACTCTGAGCGAGCCCTTGAAGGAGGCCGGCTTCAGTGTGCATGCCATCGGCGACGCCGTTCGCGCACGTCGTGCCCTGGACGCCACCTCCGAGGCTTACGAAGTGGCTATGAGCCTGTAGCTTTCCAGCTGTGATTTCCTTCGAGGATTTATAGCGCAGTCCTTAAACGTTTGCGCGCATGCAAAAGCCCTCTGCTCACAGAGCAGAGGGCTTCTTTATGGGCTAGCTTGGTTTGCCGATTAGAGTTGTTGGAGCTTTGCTGACTTTGCGAACCTGAACAGTCTGCGCCGATGGGATCGGGATATTTGTTGCAAGCCCTTCTGCTCTGCCCCGGACCGCGAAAGCGTTGCAAGAGCGTGGAATACGGGCTAGGTTTTCAAAGCCAGGATGTCGGCGAGCCAAGCGAGCCTTTGATTGAGGAAAGTCCGTAGTCTATAAGAGCCTACGGACTAGGGAAGTTCCTCTCTAGCGCTTCCTCCATCTAAGGCAGTAGGCTTCAAGTCGGTTGAAGGCGTAGGTCACGATGGAGATCACCACGCCGATGACCAGGATACCGCCTACGGTGCGCGTGTAGTCGCCCAAGTCGGAGTAGTTCTTCACGTAGTAGCCCATGCCGGCGTTCGCGCCGATCATCTCGGCAGACGTGAGCAAGATGAAGCTGAAGCACAGGGCCAGGTTGCAGCCGATGAAGAGCTGGGGCAGCGTTGCCGGGAAGATGACCTTCGCGAGCATCGTGGGGGTACTCACGTTCATCGACTTAGCTGAGTCGATGATGCCCTTGTCCACGTTGAGCACACCGCTCATCACGTTGACGAGGATGGGCCAGAACGAGGCCATGAAGATCACGAAGACCGAGGCGCTGCGGAAGGTGGGCAGAAGCGCGATCGCGTACGGGATGTAGACGATGGGCGGGATGGCCGCGAAGAAGCTCGACACGCGGCTTGCGGCGTAGCCGACACGCAGGTTCCAGCCCAAGAGCAGACCCAAAGGGATGGCGATTACGGCGCCGAGCAGGAAGCCCTCAACGATGATCCCCGATGAGCTGCCGATGTTGACAAGAACCTTGTCCCAATCGGCAACAAGCTGGGCAAACACGGTGCCGGGGGCGGGGAAGAGCGACTGATTCATCAGCGCGAACTTCGCGGTGCACAAGGTCCAAGCGCCGCAGATCACGTAGACGAAGCTCCCCACGTCGTTGAACACGTGCAGGGTCTTGGGTGCCTTGGCCAAGCTGCAACCTGCAAACACCAATGCTTCGACTATCACCAGAAAGCCGGTCAGGAACAAAGGGCAGGCATCGTCCTCGATGGTGTCGGGGAGGAAGAGGTTGATGGCCAAAACCACGAGGAACAGCAGGTTGGCCGAGGTGAGGAATCGTTGTTTCAGGCTCATTTACAGCGCCGCCTTCGTTAAGTCTTGAGCATCGATCGCCTTGTTGTACAGCGCGTCGTAGAGATTCGCTCGGAATTTCACATATTCGGGGTCGGAGTTGAGCTCGTGCCTGTTGCGCGGACGGGCGAAGGGAACCTTGTACTCCTCGTAAATCTGCCCAGGGTGGCTGCTCATCAGGATGACGCGATCGGCCAGGTAGATGGCCTCGTCGATGTCGTGGGTGACGAACACCACTGTCTTCTTTTCGTCTGCGGGCTCGCCCTCCCAAATATCCAAGAGGAACTCCTGCAAGAGGGTGCGGTTCTTGGCGTCGATGGCGCCGAAAGGCTCGTCCATGAGCAAGATCTCGGAGTCTGCGGCCAGCGCTCGCGCGATGGCTACGCGCTGTTGCATGCCGCCGGAGAGCTGGCTGGGGTATTTGTTCTCGAATCCGGAAAGGCCGACTTTGCTAAGAATGGCTTTGGCTTGCGTGCGGCATTCCTTCTTACCAAGTTCGCGATGGTACTGCTTGATGCCGAAGGCCACGTTCTCGAGCGCGGTTTGCCAGGGGAACAGCGAGTACTGCTGGAACACGACTGCGCGCTCGGGTCCAGGGCCCGTTATGGGCACGCCGTCGATCAACACTTCGCCCGAGCTGGGCTCGTGCAGGCCTTCAAGCACCGATAGCAAGGTGGACTTGCCGCAGCCGCTCGAGCCGATGATCGTCACGAATTCGCCTGATTCGACATTGAACGAGACATGAGACAAAGCGAGCGTTCGTTCCTGTTTCTCACCGTACTCGACCGTTAGATCGCGTACCTCAATCTTGCTCACGGATTGGTTCCTTTCTAAGTGGGGGCTGCCTGCGTTATCCGCCGCAGCATTCGGGGACTTCCTGCTTCACTGTGCTTGCGTAAGCCTTTGAGGTGGTGCTAACGCTGGCGTCCCCTTCAGTTCAATTGGCTTCTTTGAAGTGCTCCTGGAGTTCCTTCAGGATGTCGTTGGAGCTGTCCTCCTCGGCAAGATCGTTCAGGGCATCCTCGTAGATCGAGGTGTTGTAGTGCTCGGTCTCATCGAAGTCGGAGGTGTAGCCAAGCTTCACGATAGCCTCTTTGAGTTCGCTTGAGGCTTTGGTGTCGGGGTCGGGGTACGAGGTGCCGTAGCCGCCGTAGACCTCGGTTTCGATTGCGTCTTCATCGATGTCGATGTACTTCTTCACGTCCTCGATGGTTTTGTCGTGGTTGGTCTGGGTGAACTCGTAGGCCTTGATGATCGCGCGCTCGAAGGCGGTGTAGGAGTTCTTGTTCTCGCTCAAGGCTTCGGTGGGAGCAATCTGACGGCAGCAGGGCTGGTCCTTCAGAAGCTTTTCCTCGGAGCAGCGATAGACTATGGAATAGCCTTCGCTTTCAGCCAAGGAGGCGTAAGGGGAGTAAACGCTTGCTGCATCGATGGAGGCGTTTTTCAGGGCGGCGTAGGCGTCTTTCTGGGAGTCGAAGTACTTGATGTGCACCTCGCCCTCGCCGTCACCGATCTTGATGTTGGCAGCCTCAAGCAGCTGCTGCAGCTCGGCGTCCTGGATGGAGTTTTTGACGGATGCCACGTTGCGGTCT
Source organism: Escherichia coli (assembly GCA_963591685.1). Taxonomy (GTDB): domain Bacteria; phylum Actinomycetota; class Coriobacteriia; order Coriobacteriales; family Eggerthellaceae; genus Anaerotardibacter. The sequence continues at coordinate 9,689 of CAVAUO010000040.1, read as the reverse complement.
TTGAGAATGGAGATATCCCAATCCTTCAAGCCCTTGGTGTATTCGGACTTTATGACGTAGCCGTGGCCGTTGGTCATCGCGCCACCGAAGATCGAGATGTCGGAGCCGGAGCTGGCGAAGGTGAAGGTGGGAACGGTGCTGATGAAGGCGACGTCGAGCTTGCCGTTGGTAAGACCGCTTTCGAGCTCGGAGGAAGAGGAGAACTGCGTCAGGTTGACGTTCAGGCCCTCTTCGTCGAAGTAGCCTTCTTCCTCAGCGACGAAAGCGAAGAGGTGCGCGGTGGAGTTCAGGTAGCCAAGGTTGAACTCGGTTTTCTCCAGGTTGGAGTCGGAGGAAGTGTTGCTGCTCGCTGCGCAGCCGGCAAGGCCGATGCTGCTTCCGGCGATGAGGGTCAAAGCCAAAGCCGTGCTGACGGCAGTGCGCTTGAACTTGAGTGGACTTAGGGTTTTCACAGGATTCCTTTCACTTGATTTTTTGCCCTATCCTGAATTTGAGCGCAAAAAACTAAGCATGTGACCTGCTCTTTTTTTGTCGTCATGCGTGGTTTGCTGCTCTGAAATTCGGTGAGACTGATATTACGGATAGCTCGTGAATCGATGAAGAGGGCAATTCATGATGTTCTGCTATAGCCTCAAGCTATAACGAACGTGTTCGCATATATAGCTTGAGGCTATAGCAGTCTTGATGCAGTGGATTTTGCGCGATTCTGGGTGTCGGTTGGGAGTAAAACCGAGGCCGTATTTAAAGCGTTGGAAACACGAAAGCCCGTTTGTCGGCGAAACTCGAGGGCATTTCGGTGCTATTGAGACGTGAAGTTCGGGGTCTTGCGTTGCTTTAAGGCGCGAGTTGAGTTGTTGGGCGTCTTTCACATTGAAGGTTTTTACGTAGGCGAGCTCACGTTTTTCGGCAAGTCTGGAGGCTAGAGCTTTCGCACCGAGACCTCGCGGAGCTTGAGGGTGTTCGTTTCGTCTTCTTCGAAGACATTGCAGCTGAGTGCGATGGTGGCGCTGGGAAATTCCTTCAACACAGCTGCGGCTAGGCTTGCAGGAAAACTGACGCAGGGGATTTCTCGCTGATAATCGTGCGGCGCATTTTTGGCGGCAAGCCAGCTGCGAAGCTTTGCCGCATCGTCACCGAAGGCCTTTGCGCAAATGAGGAACTGCGATTTTTCGTCGCGCGAAAGCCAGGGATAGTGTTTTGGGAGCGTGCTTCCATCGGCGGTGAAACATTCGTTTTGCTGGAAGATCTGCCCGGTGTTCTTGTTGTCCGAGCTGCAATAGTGGACGCCAAGCTTAAGCTTCTGCTCGTGCGCAAACTCGAGGAGCGCCAAGGCTTCCTTCTCGCTTCCGGCCACGGGGATGCCCCCGCCGTACCAGTAGTTGTATAGGTGGTCGTAGGGGTGTTTGCGCAGCTTAAAGCCGCGCTTTGCAAATTCTTCGCCGTTGTGAAGGGGGAAGCAGAATTCAAGCAGATTAATGCCTTTGACTCCGATGGCATCGGCTTTGAGCAGGATTTCCTTCATGGAATCAACGGTGCCAGGGATAACGGGCATCTCGATCATCACGAAGGGGATGAACTCGCGGCACATCTTCATTTGCTTGAAGGGGGCCTCGGGCACTTTGCCCTCGTCGTCGAGCTTGATGCTGAAGCGGATCTCGGATAAGCCTGCCGTACCGAGTGCTTTTGCGGTGCGCTCGTCGAGGAAGTCTCCGCTGGTATAGAGGCGGATATGACTTTGGGGGTAATGCTTGCGCGCGTGCTCAACAAAGCGCAGCACCTCTTCTTTATGAAGGAGGGGCTCGCCGCCGGTGATCGCCAGGCAATCGAAGTGCACGTCAAGGCTTGCAGCACGGTCCAGCTCGGCTGTGATGTCGCGCTTATGCGAAAGGAAGTACTCGTAGTAATCCTGGTTAGGATTGAAACAGAAGTAACAGTTGCGCGAACATCTTAGATCCACGAAAAAGGTGCTCGTGGCCTCACCGGTGCGGCATGCCAGGCAGGCAGGGGATATCCAATTAAGCCAAAGCGAGGACTGGAAGTTCTCGCATGCGCAAGAACTTCTTTCCGCGCAAAGAACGCGCTCAGCTCTGGGCGAGGACTCGCATTCTTCGAATGGCACGCCGAAGCTCTCGACCGAAGCCTCGAAATCTTGCTCAACCTGCTTGAATGCTTGTGCGTATTCTGAAAAATCCACGTTGATCAGCTAAGCTCCTCGAGGGCCTTGGCGAGCATGGCGTAATCGTCGTTAACGGTTCGTTGCATGCCCTGGGCAAAGGCGGCATAGAAGCCCTGATCGTCCTTTTCGGCAACTTGATCGCTGAACTTGTTAAGCCAATGCAGTAGATGCTTTTCGATGAAGCTGCGCTGCGTTGCGATAAGCGCGGACACTTTGGCGTCTTCCCCGTCAGCAAAACGCTCGTAGGTTTCTGTGGACAGATGTGCCAGGAAATCCATCATGGCGCCGATATGGTCGTCGGGGAATTGCTTTTCAGCTTGGAGCTTGAGCCCTGCTTGGTGGTAGAACTCGCGCACGTCGAGCGTGCTTTCCTGGAAGAGCATTCCGTTGTCATCGAGGTAAGGGGATTCCCAGGCAACGACGTTTGTTTCACCCATCGCGTAGAACAGGGCGCGATAGCCTTTTTCCGCCGTCGCCAAGAATGCGGGACTGTCCGACTCATCAGCATGCTCGTTCAGATAGCTTGCAAGCGGCTCGGTTTCGGCGAAGGCCTCGCGGGATTCTGGTGAAAATGCCTTGCTCATCAAGTTGGCATTCGGCTCGGCGCCGAACACGAGATGAAGAAGGGTATAGCGATATGCGCGATGCGCGAGCGCGAGCGCGATCTTGGATTCGTTTTCTTGAATCGACATGCCAGGCTCCTAACTTATTCGATGGTAAGCCCTGATATCGAGGATAATCCCTTGCGTGCATCTTACGGTGCGAGAGCCCTGGGAAATCCTGATAATCCCTTGAAAGTGAAAAAGCCAGCCCCAAAGCACTTGGTTTTTGAAAGCCACGTGCAGGTTGGAGCTGGCGATCAAGCGCGCCAAAGCCTAGGCGCTACCAGTTGAGCTCCTTGTAATCCTTCTCGAAGGCGCAATCTTTGGTCTTGATGAGGAGGTTGGGATGCGTAAGGTCGGGGGAGGGAAGAACGGTAATGGTGCCCGTGTCCAGGTTGTCGCCGTATTTTTCCTTCAGTTCCTCTACGTCTCCGAAGTCGAGCGCACGGTTGGGACATCCTGCAACGCAGGCCGGAAGCTTTCCTTCCTGGCGCAAACCGTAGCAGCCGTCACATTTGCCCGAAACATGCTTTTCCTCGATGTAGTGAGGGGCATGGTAGGGGCACGACATCACGCACATGCGGCAGCCGACGCACATGCTCTGGTCTTGGATGACCGTTCCGTCGGGGGCTTTGTAGATGGCGCCAACGGGGCAGTTCTTCAAACACGCCGGATCTTCGCAATGATTGCAGGCGAGCGTGCAGTTGTACATCGACACGTCCGGGAAACTACCCGTCGTGTAGGTGTTCACGTGGCGGTAGAGGGTGCCGACGTCCAGGCGGTTTTTGTCTTTGCAGGCGATTTGGCAGGCGCGGCAGCCGATGCAGCGCGTTTGATCGAAATAGAATCCAACAGCCATGACTTAAAACCCCTTTCTGCTAATCGAGATCGATAATACGCAGGTCGGTATCCTTATCGTCTTCAAGCGGGGTACCGGTGTATTTCTCGAAATTGCAATTGTTGTTGTTGTAGCTGGTCACGCCGCCGCCGGAGATATCGTTGCCGATAAGGAAGTTATCGGCGCCGCCCTCGTCGATTCCGGTTTGCTCGTTAACGCGCACCCAGGAGCCGTGGGGGATGCCAACCTCGCCGGGCATCAGGTTCTCCATGACGCAGGCCTTGCGCAGCACCTCGCCGTACTTGGTCCAAACGCGCACGGTGTCGCCGTCGACAATGCCTTTTTCCTTGGCGTCGGATGCGGCCAGGAATACGGGGTTCGGCCAAGCTTCACGCAGCCAGGGACAGTTGTCGAAGACCGTGTGGGAGCGGCGGAAGTAGTGCGGGTTGAACATGATGTAGGGGTAGTCGCCCTTTTCGCCGCCGATCTTGCCGTCCTTGAAGGTGGTCTCGTAGCCGATGTCGGGTTTGATGTATGCCGGGTAGGGGGTGTACTTGCGGTCGCACAGGCCGAAGCTGTTGAACAGATCGGCCTTGGCCTGGCAGCAGATCTCAAGCTTGCCGCTTGCGGTGGTAAGCGGTGCTGCCTTGGGGTCTTTGACGAAGTCGCCGTAGCCGATGTAGCCGCTGAAGGCGTCGCCCTTCTTGCGCTTTACTTGGTAGCCGCCGTTCTTTATGAACTCGTCAAGGCTCACGCGGCCCTTCTGCGGCTTGCCATCGACGCCCCACTTTTTGATGTCAGCGTTGGTGATGGTGACCAAGGGTTCGGTGACCGCAGGGTCCTTGTCGGCGACGACGGTGCAACCGGCGATCGCGTTGAAGAAGCCCTGCTTTTCGCTGAAAGGATAGGCAACTTTCGGGTCGAGCCCCAGCGCCTTCATGATGAGCGTGTTGATTTCCTGGTCGGTTTTAGCCTCGAATAGAGGGTCGATGACCTTCGAGTAGCACAGGATGAACTCGCGGTTGGAGCTCAAGAGGCCACCGGGAACCTCCCACTGGGTGGTGACGGGCAAAACGATGTCGGAATATTTTGCCTGCGTGGTGAGGAACTGGGCCTTCGAGACCACGAAGTCCATTTTGCGATGCGCCTCGATGCCGCGCTTCATGTTGGGGCCCGTTTGCAGGTAGGCGTTCTCGTCGTGGACGATGCAGTGGATATCGCAGGTATAGTCCTTGCCGGCGTTGGCGCCGGTGATGTACCAGTTGCCCACATCGCGATACTTGCCGGTGAAGCAGGCCTCCCAGGCTTGGGGTCCGGGGATGGTGCCGGGGACTTTGTTCTCAAGCGAGGGGAAACCGGTCGATCCGGCGCTCACGAGCGCGGGTCCACCGTTGCCTGCGTTGGCGTGGTAGTTGTTCGCGGTGCAGTTGCCCTTCTTGCCCATGTGGCCGCCCATGGCGCCCACGGTCATGAACATCTGGGGAAGGTTCTCGGCGCCGTTGCAGCGGGCCATTGCGAAGTTGTGCAGTAGCCATACGTTGTTCTTCTTGCCAAGCTGGCGAGCGTACTTGGTGATGCGCTCGGCCGAAACGCCGCAGATGTTCGAGGCCCACTCGGCGGTTTTGGGGGTCTTGTCGTACTTGCCGGTTACGTAGTCCTTGAAATTGACGTCTTCCTTGAGGTCGGTCGGCTTGTGCTTTGAGTCGAAGCCGACGGTGTACTTGTCCAGGAAGTCCCAGTCGATGATGTCGCCCTCTTCTTTGTCAAGGCGCAGCATCTCGTAGGCGACGCCCAAGAGGAACGCAGTGTCCGTGCCGCCGCGGATGGGGATCCAGTCAGCGTCGAGCAGCTGGGCGGATGCGGTGTAGACAGGGTCGATGGTGATGAACTTCACACCAGCTTCTTTAGCGCGGATGTAGTTGTAGCTGGGCAGACCCGCAGCCGACCAGGCGGGGTTCGACGAATGGAACACGATGAGGTCGGCGTTGAGCATGTCGAAGCGGTCGTTGCAGTTGCCTGCATCGTAGGCAGGGATACCGATGGTGGTGGAAGGGTTGAGGTTGTAAGAGCCATGCGAGGTGGTGTCCGCGATAGAGGTGTGGCCGCCGTAGGCCAGAAGTGGCGGGAAGGCATAGGTCGAACCGTAGGATCCGATTAGGAAGGCCTGGCTGCCGTACTTCTTCTTGATGGTCTTGAACTGGTCGGCCACGTAGTTGATAGCCTCATCCCAGCTGATACGCTCCCATTCATCCTTGCCGCGCAGCTCGCCGTTGGGATTGTCGGGACTCCAGTTCTTACGCTTCATGGGGTACTTAAGGCGGTTGACGCCGAAGCATTGCTGCTGCTGGGCCTTGCCTCGTACGCATCCACGCTGCTGCGGGTAGTCGAAGGAATCCTCGTGCGTGTCGTCGGTCTTCTGGCGAACGACGGCGCCGTCTTTGACCATGACTTTGTTCATGCAGCGTCCACCGCAGTTATGCCAGCAGGCCGCTGTTACCCATTCGCCGTCTTTGGCGGGGTCGGTGGGGAGCTCGTGCTTTTCGTAGGCCTCAAGCGAGGTGTCAGCGGAGCAGCCCGTCATCGAGAGGGCGGCAACGCTTGCAGCTACGGCGGCTGATGCACCTAAAAAGCCGCGACGTGAAATAGTAGTGTCTGAGATAGTCATTTCAGTGCCTGCTTTCTAGATACCCATGGTGGCGTAAAACGCATAGCGGCAAACCGCAAAGGCGACGAACATCAAAGCGAACATGATGAAGCTCAGGGTTTGGTCGCTTTTGATCTTGCCGGAGTTCACAAACAGTGCGCTGCCGGCAATGGGGCCGATGATGAGGGCGATCACCAGTGCGATGACGCTTGCGCCATGCACGGCGAAGGCAGCGATTTCAAGGATGATGCCGAGAGCAAACACGCCTGCGCATCCGAATACCCACTTCTTCGCCGAATCGGCGCGGTAGTCGATGCCGCCGAAGAGCCCGAGCATCGCCAAGCCTGCGGCAAGCGAGCCGCCAAGCATGCTTATGACGGTTGCCGGTGCCTCGCACCAGATGGCGTTAGCGTAGCTGTCGATGTAGGCAAAGCCCATAGCCAGGATGACGATCAGGCCTACGACCGCGGTAACGGCACGCAAGGCATAGGGCGTTTCCTTTTTTGCCAAGGTGATGCATAGATCGATGATCGCGAGAACGGCGAAAACGCCGGCAACGAACACCTCGTGAACCATGGCGGCGTTGAGGTTGACCGTGCCGTTGACGAACACCGAGGCGAATGCCCGCCCGAAGTCGTTGATGTGGGTTGCCGATGCCAAGCATCCGACAACGAACATGATGATGACGACGAGCGTCGTGAGCCACGGGCGCTCGCCTTCACGCTTGCGGACGAGGATCGTCTCGAATCCGTAAGCCCCTGCTGCCATTCCCCCCAGCAAGGTGAAAATAAGAAGTGATTCGAGTCCCATTTGAATCCTCCTAGCCTTCAATGGTGTAAACGATCACAGCTATGTGAACGTGTTCATTGTCTCACCAGGTTTGTCAAGATTAGGACGGCGAATGGTAAGTATTTGGGAATGCATTATTCTAAGTTTGCATTATTCGCTGAAAGAATAAGGATTTACTCGTGAGATGCGTTTGTGCAGGTAAATAAGTTAGCTTTGGATAATTAACATTATTTGATGTTTTGTTTGGTTTATGGTTTGGAGCTTTGCCGGCAATTCGGCGTTTGGCAGGCGCTTGCGCATTATTCAGTCTACTCGCATTGCTGTTTAAGCCTTTGTTTGTGGCAGGCGCTTTTAGGCGCGGCTTGCTTGCTCCATGGTCTTTTCTTAGAGCGCCTGCGGCTCGAGCTCGAAGAGCTCTGCCACGCTTAGCTCGCAATCGAGCTTGATGGCATGGTTGGGGCAGGCGTCGACGCATAGGTAGCACTGCGCGCAATCGCAGGCCCTGAATTCATGAGTACGAGGTTCGGGAGCGGCACCTACACGAGTGGCGGCCTCTGCACAAGATGCCCTCCGAACTTCGCAGTCGTGCTCGTTGTCGGCCGTGCGCGCAATGTTCTGCGCGATATCTTTGCCGAGTTTTTTGAGCGTTCCGGTGGTACAGAAGAAGGCACATAGCCCGCAGTCGGTGCAGAGTCTATGGTCGATGCTAAGCCTGCCGGCAAAGCGCGGATGGATCATTTCGTTTTGGGCGGGCTGGCGTTCAGCGGAGTAGAGCTCGTCCACTATTGCATCGTTGCGCGGGATGGAGAATCTTTTCAAGGCAGTGCCGTCCTCGTTGAGCAGGCGCGCCCTCCATTGCGTTTTCTTCCTCTGCTCCTCGAAATGCTGCTCGATTGCGCTCTCGCCAACGGCGATGCTCGACTTCTGCAGTTCCTCCCTCACGCTTCCGAAGAAACCGCGCCGCGAATAGCCGTCGCCAAGATAGGGGAAGACGGATTCTTGGGCGTAGCTTTCTTGAATATGGTGGATCTTGAGCGTGAGCCCCCATTTGCTCGCAAGCTCCTGCGCGCCCAGGTATGTTTTACTAAAGAACTTGCTGGCGCTTGCAAGGGGGCACTCTTCGCATTTGTTGGTGAGCAGGCGAAGCACATCGATGCCTCTTGCCGCGAAGTGGATGAGTTGCGCCTCATCGAGCGCACCGATACAGGGGACCGTCTCTAAATGTTTGCTCCCTAACTTGGCGAGCTGGTGCTTGGAGCAGGCGAGCCAAAGGGTTTTGCACGTCTGCTCTGATTCGTTACTGTTAAGATTATCTGAATTTAATGAAACTTCGATTAGCTCATCAAAAGTATTACCGCTAATTTTGCTGGTGAGTGTTTGGGTTGGGCAGGCGACGGAGCAGGTGCCGCAGCCAAGGCAGATCGTTTTATCCACGACTATCTCGTTGTCCTTAACAGAGAGGGCTCCTGTGGGGCAAGCGTCTACGCAGGTGGTGCAACGGGATAGCTTGTGTCGCACCTTGGTGCAGCGTGCGGGCTCGATTGCGGGCACCGCTCCGGCAAGTTTGAACATGATGTTCGTGGCCTCATCGAGCGTAACCATGCTTGCTCCTTACCGTGCGCATCCTTGGGCGATCACTGTGAGTGTATCTCTTGGACGCTCTTTCTTCTAGAAACAAAACACCCCCAAGAATACTTGGGGGTGTAAAGCTCTGCTTATTAAACTTTAAGCTCTATAAGCAAGTTGGTGATCTCTGAAAGCTTACAGCTCCATGGCTACAAGACGTGCTTCCTCGGTGGCGTTGAGGCAGCGACGAGCCTTCACGGCGTCTCCGATGGTATGAACGCTTACGCCAGCTTCCTTCAAAGGCTCGGTAAGCTCGTCGAAGCTCTGATAGCCTAGAGCCATGACCACGTTGTCAAAGCCACGGATGGCATGCATCGATCCGTCGATCGCGTCCTTGTAATCGACGCCGTCGGCAAGGAACTCGCTTGCGCGCGCGTTGTAGATAACCTTCACGTGGTTCTCAGCGAAGTTCTTCTCGACGAATTTCTTGTGCTCGCCGATCATGCCCACGCCGTAGTAGCTGCGCGTTGCGAGCAGGGTAACGTCGTAGCCAAGCTCACCCAGGAAGTCCGCGGTCTCGGTGCCAACCAGGCCGCCGCCGACTACAAGTACTTTTTTGCCCGGTACTTGTAGTCCGGTAAGGACGCGGCCGGCATGCAGGATCTCGGGGCTGTCGGCGCCGGGGATGTCGCGAATCAAAGTCTTGGAACCGGTTGCCACGATTACTTCATCAGGGTTCTGCTCGCGGACGAGCTCGGGCGTGACGGCGGTGTTCATGACGATGTTCACGCTGGCCTTGTGGCAACGCACGATGTAAGAACGAACCAGGTTGGTGATGTCGCCCTTTCCGGGAGGAAAGGCGGCGATACGCATGTTGCCGCCCAGCACGTTGGAAGATTCGTAGAGCGTTACCTCATGCCCGCGCTCGGCAGCAATGAAGGCTGCGCACAAGCCGGCGGGGCCGCCGCCGGCAACCAGGACCTTCTTCTTGGTTTTAGCGGCAGGCTCACCCTCAAGCTCGAATCCGAGGAAGGGGTTGACCAGGCAGCGGATGGGTTTGCCCTGGTACATGTT
>CAVAUO010000039.1:0-13271 GCA_963591685.1 Escherichia coli | reverse complement strand
CACCTGCATGAGCTTGGGGGACTCGGCGTAGAGGATGCCCATTACCTTGTCGGAGAGCTCGCGATAACGGGAGAAATGTCCTTCGGTCCAAAGCGCATCGGGGCATAGGCGCGCTGCTTGGCTTGAGGGCATGGCGGAATGGACGCCGTATTTGCGCGCCTCGTAGGAGCAGGTGGAAACGATCCCGCGCCTTTCGGGGCTGCCACCGACGATGACAGGCTTGCCCTTCCATTCAGGGTGGTCAAGTTGTTCGACAGAGGCGAAGAACGCGTCAAGGTCAACCAGTAATATGGCCGGCCCCTGCCAGCTTGGAAGTGTGTCCAACCAGTTTTCCAAGGCCTGCTCGTCGCTCGGCAGCTTAAAGCCGCCGTAGCTTGCGTGAACCCGGTCGTTCTCGGAAATATGCGCATGCTTTTTTCCCATGGGGAAAGAATACCCTATCCGCCCTTTGGGCTTTTCGTGCAAGGGGCGGATAGGGATATTTGTCTGTTAGGCCTCTTCTTTAGGCGGCTGCTCGCTGGCTGGCTTGGCTGCAGAGGCCGCTATCTCGTTGCGTCGTGCGCTATAAGCGGCGAAGCTCGCACCTGCGGCGCCAAGGGCAAGGCCAAGCAGGCTTTGGGGTAAGTGGTCTGACGTGTCGGGCATCAGTTTGCCATTTGCGCTAGATCCGTCTGTGCTGTTCTCACCCTTGCCGCCGCTGCTGGACTCTTGTTCTTCACCCTTCTTGGAAAGGGCATGCACTTCTCCGGAATCAAGCGATTCTGCCAGTGTGATTCCGGGGAATTTAATCGTCGCTTCGGGGCATTCATCGAGCTTGAGGCTGTAGCTTGAAAGCTCGGAAGACTTCACGTCCATCGGGTTGATGACCTCGATATCGGAGATGCCGATGCGCACCGTGCGTTTGTCGTGCCAACCTTCGGGGATGTGGAATTTCATGCGGTAGGTTTCGGAGTCGCCAGGCACCAGGACGCCCAGGCCGTCGTTGGCAACGAGCTTGCTCTTGGCAAGAGACTTGGGCAGGCTCTTGGTGTTGTAGCCGCAATCGGGCGAGATGTTACGCGCGCTCTTCATCATGTCTTCGCCGAAGCTCAGGTGTTTGCTGTCCACCTTGTTGCCATCCTCGTCGTAGAGCGTGAAGGTGGCTGCGGTCGCCACAAGGTTGCCATCGTTGCGAAGCTTGATGGCGAAAACGTTGTCTTCGCCGGACATGGCAAAGGCGTCCGCGCACGAGACTGAAAGAGGCGTGAGGCATTTGAGCACGGGAACGCGTATGTCGTAAATGTCGGTAAGGCTTTGGTCGATGTCCGTGATCGTGCTTGCCATGAAGCTCACGTAGCGATCGTTCACGGTGGTTGCGGCAAGACCGTCGATGATATGGTCGACCTCGGCGAAGATGAAGGGCTCGGTAAACAGCTCGTCCACTTTAGCCACGGCCATGATGCGATGGCGATGTTCGACTACGTCGCCGCCTTCCTTTACGTTGCCGTATTTGTCGTATTCCTGGTTGACCTTGCCATCGGTGTTTTCCACGAAGAAAAGGTAGTGCCCTTGCCCGTCAGGGACGAAGTCGGCTACCGCTCCCTTATTGGGCCCGATCTGCGTGAAGCTCACCGATCCTTTTTCCTTTGGATTGAAGTCCATAAGGAACAGGCCGCTCGTTTCCGGTTCATCGCCGTTTTGCATTTTGCAGGTGGCCACAAGTTGACCGTCCGATCCCCAAGGATAGAGCTTACAGATCTGCATCTTTTCGCTGTCCACGTTCGCAAGCTCGCTTTCGACGAAGCCCTTGAATTTGGTTGAGTCGTGGTTTGCGTAGTGAGCCTCGAGTTTGCAGATGCCGTTGATTTCCTCGCCGGTGTAGGCGAAGGTGGCTCGTCTAAGGTTGGCCACCGAGCCATATTCCCATTTGTAGTCGCTATCGTCGATTTTAACGGGGAGCAGGCACACGTCGTTCAAGGCGTATTGTCCTCTCAGATTTATCACCTGGGTGCTTAGCCTGAACTGCTCTTTGGTGTAGGTGCTGTCAAGCTCGAAACGGGCGAAGTAGGACATGACACGGCAGTTCTTGCTAATGCCGTCGTCGCCGCCGATTTGGCGCCTTACGTAGGTGCCCATGACGCAGAAATCGTTTGTGCCGCCGATCGCGAACTTATCTGAGAAGCCCGTGATGCGAGGGCAGGTGAGCGTGTATCCCTCGGAAGCGTGCGGCAGACTTGCGGTTGCCGAGGGGTCTACCTGCAAGGGGTTTTTGGCTGCATAGCTGTCGTATAAACCGACAATGGTTGCGTAATGTGCTTGGAGGTTATGGTCGAAATCGGTATCGTCGCCTTTGGGGCGTGCGTTCGAGGTGACTATGACGAAGATGTAGTTCTTGCCGCCGTTGGCGTTGGCCTGGGTGACTGAGAACTCGTAATCGTACATGTCGTCTCGCGAAAGGCCCTCGATCTGGGGGTCGTAGTCGATGGCCCAAGGTTGACTCCAGTTCCCGTCGGATTGGAGCTGGTGGTAAGCCAAGCGCGTACGTCCCTTGTCTTTTCCAGCATCGATGGTTGCGATGCGGAAGAGGAAGGTGGCGCCGTTGTTCGTGGTCACAAGAAGCTGCATGCGCGAATCGCTGTAGACGCCCTTGAACAAAATCTCATCGACGTTGGGCCTAACGCCACCGCGCTCCGAGTCGGAAAGACTTTGAACGCCGAGTTCCTTGCTTGGGCCACCTTTGGTCATGGAACCCACATAGGAATGCTGGGCAAGGAAGCTGTTGCTTGCGGGCTCATGCTCCACCAGCGATTTGAGCGTATCTTTCGTCGGCGCGGCTTGCTGCTCTTCCTGCTTGCCTGCGTCGGCTTCGTTGGCTGTTTGAGCTTGCTCGCCGGCGTCGCTATCGTCTGAGCTGTCGGTCTGCTTAGCGCTGGAGTTGTTCTTGTCCAGGCCCTCGGCGAAGGATTTCAGCATGACCACTGTATCGTCGAATTCGTCGGCTTCACAGTTGTTCATAGCGCCTTCTACCAGGCCTTCTTTGGTTTCCAAGTAGCTGATAACAGGCGATTGCGCGTAATCGGCATCTTTTACCACTTGGAATTCCTTGGCGGCGAGCATGTTTTCGTTTGTGACGGTTTTCGCCATCTTCTTCAGCTCTTCGTAACTGGGAAGTTCGCCGGTGCCGGCGTTGGGGAATTCGGCGTTTGCAAAGCTGCCCAGGCGCTCTTTGAGCACAGGGTCAAGTTGGTCGACCGTAAGATTGCCGTGCGTTTTCTCCTTTTCGCTTAGGCCGCCTTTGTCGTCAAGGTCGTCGGTGTCGAGCGCTTGCGGTTCGTCGACCTTGAATATGGTTGCCGTCACTTTGGTGAAGGGGAGCTGGATCGTGATGACGCCGCTGCAGCCGTAACCGGCCGTAAGGCGAGGCCAGGGGAGTTTGTGCTGGCTTTCTGATGGGATGAAGCTCATGTAGCCGCACAGGTAGCCCGCCGCTGTAACCGAGGTGGATATGAAACCCTCGCAGCCGATGCCGAAGGTGATGCCCAGTCCAATGGTCAGCCTGATTCCGGCATCGACCCTGTCCTGCTGGTAGTTGAAATCCCAGAGCTTATCGTCAAACCAGGACAGGCTTATGGGGAACCTTGCTTCGAACCAGGGATGAATCTGAAAAAAGCAGGGCGCGCCCAGGATGGTGAATCTAAAGGTGTAGAGCGCGTCCCATTTGAAGGCGAAAAGCCCAACGACATAGGCGTGCCAAAGATCGTCATCCCAGCTATATTCCATTTTTCCGTAAAACTGGACAAGGTAGCTGATCGTGATCGTGGGGACAAGCTTCCAAGTGGTGAGGAGAGTTTTGTCGGGGTCGTTGGGGTCGGCGCCCTGCTGCATGTAACTGTCGAAGACGCCCTTTTCCATGCTCCATTCGTTGGCGAGTTGTTTTTTGAAGCCGTCGATGGGGAGCGAGTTGTATTTTCCTTTAAGGGGGTTGGCGCCGTCGTCCTTCAATTGAAGATCGTTGTAGCCGTATCCAAACACGACGAAACCAAGAGCGCTGACGTCGAATACGAATTCGGTACGGGGCCTCCAAAGCGAAAGCTGAACGCCTTTGAAGGGCGAGCACATGGACGAAGGAAGATCAAGCCCGGTTAAAGAGGTGCTGTACTGGGCCTCGACCACGTAGGGTTTCTTAGTCTTGCTGTTTTCGTTGCAGGGGGTCGGCTCGGTTTGCAGGGAGCTGTCGACGTACCAGCTATCGTTGGATTCCTTGAATCCAAACCGTAACCTGAGCGTGCTGTTTTCGCCGATGAACTGCTTGCTTGTGGGCAAAAGGAACTTTCCGGAGCAGCTTCCCTGTACCAGTTTGTCCTTCGGCTTCTCGAAGGCGACCTTGCCGATGGTCGTTTCCTTGCCGTCTTCCAAGACGACCAGGCTTGCTTGGGGGCTCATGTTCTTTTTGGGCATCCACAGCTCGACACCCACCGTATGGTCCTCGTCGGCGTCGTCGGAGCTGATGAAGATATTCTCCAGGTACTGGATGTCCCAGCCGTTGAAAGATAAGGTGCGGAAATAGGGCTTGTCGTCGAGTGGACGCGTAGGCGCGACGAGCGCCGAGTGAGCGATAACGCGGGTGCGCGGGATGTAGACCTCGCGATAGCCGTCGTGCGTGACCTCGATGCTTCCGTTGAAACCGATGATTTCTGCGTTAGGGTCCTCGGCCAGGTCTTTCAGATCGAAGATGATCCTGCCGGCTTCGTCGCTTGTGCCTTCAAGCTTTTTACCGTTGAACAGGGAAGTAAGGGTAGCCAGGCTGTTGGGAACGGCCTTTAGCTTTTGCGGATCCTGTACATCGTAGACGACGATGCCGATCTCGGTTTTGCCTACCACCATGATCTCGGCCGAATCGGATCCTTCCGACTCTTCTGCCCAGGCGCGTTGCGCTCCTAGCGGGGTCAGGGAAAAAGCATCTGCCAAGCCTTCGATAGGGGGAAGGAGCAAAGAACCGAGCACCATCGCGCTGCCCGCGGCGAAGCTGCGCCTCGTTATGGTTGAATCAGACATGGTGGGCCTAACGTATGAATGAACTTTCTCTGTCAATAATGAGCCTGAGCGCTTCATGAAAGCCTATCAAAGATATGTTTTCGGGCTATTGCAATCTTCGTTTAGCGCACGGATGCGAGGATCGCATGGCAAGCTTGGGCTTTTTGGTCCCTTCTATTTGGGAGATTTTTCCTATGCACAAACATGAACAAACCACAAGATAAAAAATATTTTTGCTTAATTTTGCTCCTTCTCGCTATATGTGGTGGTTCTTCTTTGTGGGGCATACAAGTCGGGTTTTATCTGAAAAATTCTCGAAATCGCACTGATGAATCGGTGCTAAGTTGTACTCCCGTCAGGCGATGGAAAGTTCGCTTTCGCTCGCTTGAACACTAAACGTACCAGCAAAACGAAGCAGGACCAAAGTCGTGCATTCTTCATGCTCGACCTTGGTTTTTTTTGCGCGAAAAGGGTTTTTGAGATGACGCCGCTGAACGAGCTAACTCATACGGTTGATTCCGCCTTGGTCAATTCCAAGGCTGCGCCCACCATGCCTTACGACATTCGCGCCGAGATCGACTGGCTCGATTTCTCCTGCACGGCAAATCCCCTTGGTGCTCCCGATTCCGTCCGTCGCGCCATTATGGCAGCCGTCGTCGAGGGCGATTTGTCCTATACGCCCAATCGCGACGGCTCGCATCTTGCCAACGTCCTGGGGCGTTATTACGAAATGCCTGCAGCTTGCTTTTTGGCGGGCACCAGCACCCAGCAGATGATCCGCGCGATTGCTCAGACCTATCGTTTCTGCAACGTAGCAGTGCCAATGCCTTGCCCGGCGTCGTATCTTCTTGCGCTTACGAACGCGGGCCACAACGCTATCAAGCTTGCGAGCCCCTTTGACACTTTGGTGATGGACCCTTCCTTCGCCTTCGCGCACGACCAGCGTTTCACCGCGGCGGTTTTGGCGAATCCCGGTTATCCCACCGGACGTCTTCTTTCCGAGGAAACCCTGATCAAGTATTTGGACGCCTGTGATTGGGTGATCGTGGACGAAAGCCATATCAAGCTTTCCATCGGCGCGGAGTCCTTCGTTAATTTGGTGTCAAAGCATCGCAACTTGCTCGTCGTGCGCAGCGTGTCAACAGATTTGGGCATGCCGGGCATCCCAATGGGCTATATCGTCGGCGCGCCTGAGCTTATCGCGCGTATCGCCAAGTTCGGCGACGGGGGAGAGCTAGGGATGTTCCACGAGGTCGTGGCGCGTCAGCTACCCTCTCTCTACGATTACGAGCTTCGCACGCAAGCGCTTCTTGAGTCCGAGATTCCCTGGATGCAATGCATGCTCTCGCTCGTCCCTGGCATTAAGGTGTGTCCATCCGAGTCCAACTTCGTTATGTGCACGCTTTCGTCTGCGGCTTCCAGGAATCTAGGGATCGACTGCGCAAGCGCTCTTGTTGCCCGCATGCAAAAGCGCGGCTTCTCCATGCTCGACCTAACGGGCACGCCGGGTGTCGCTGACGAGCGCTCCTTCTTGGTCTGCGTCAGATCGCGCGAAGACAACCAGGCCTTCATTGACGCGCTCAAGTCTGCGTTGTTCGAATAGGCGGCTCTTTCTTCATAGCTAAATAATCAGATGGTCGCTCACGCTCCTTTGCAGGGGGCGTGAGTGCTATTATTTATAAACTTATTCGTTGAACAAGAAAGGTCGAAGTCGTGGCAAACAGCTACAAGAAGTCCATGAATTTGCCCCAGACGGATTTTCCGATGCGCGGCAACCTGCCTCAGAACGAGCCGAAACGCTTGGAGTTCTGGAACGACATTGACATTTACGGCAAGGTTCTTGAAAAGAACAAGGATAACGAGCCCTTCATCCTGCACGATGGCCCCCCGTATGCAAACGGCCCTATCCACATCGGCCATGCTTTCAACAAAATCCTGAAGGATTTCATTGTCAAGTACAAAAGCATGCGTGGCTACTACGCCCCTTACGTTCCCGGTTGGGACTGCCATGGTCTTCCCATCGAGAACAAGGTCGAAGAGCAGCTTGGCAAGGAAAAGATGTCTCAAATCGACACGGCGACCTTCCGCAAGATCTGCCGTGAGTACGCAACCAAGCAGCTCGATGGCCAGCGTGAGGGCTTCAAGCGACTGGGCGTCCGCGGCGAGTGGGGCAACCCCTACCTCACCTACCTGCCCGAATACGAGGCCGGCAACATCGAGATTTTCAAGAAGCTCTACCTTGACGGAAGCGTGTATCGCGGACGCAAGCCTATCCACTGGTGCAGTCACTGCCATACCGCCTTGGCCGAGGCCGAGATCGAGTATGGCGATGAGGTAAGCCCCTCCATTTACGTGAAGTTCTTCTTCGAGGGCACTCCTGGCTTCATTGCCGAGGCTGCTCGTGAAGATGCTTGCGCGGATGCCAAGGCCGGCGTCGTCATCTGGACCACTACCCCTTGGACTCTGCCTGCAAACCAGGCTGTTTCCTTGTCTCCCGACGCCGACTACGTGGTTGCCAAGGTCGATGGCCAGCTTTTGGTCATGGCCGAGGAGCTTTCCACTTCTTTGGCGGAGGTTGCCGGTTGGGGCGAGCTTGAGTTCCTTAAGTCGGGTGGCGAAACCCTGCGTTTTAAGGGTACGGCGCTTGAAGGTACCATTTACGTTCATCCCGTGCTCGAAGGCGAGACGGGCCAGATTATCACCGGCACTCACGTAACCCTGGACGCTGGCACCGGCGCCGTTCATACTGCTCCCGGTCATGGCGTTGATGACTACAAGGTGTGCCAGGCCAACGGTATCAAGGATATCCGTATGCCTGTCGACGACGAGGGTCGTTTCTACGAGGGAAGCTGCCTGTGGGCTGGTTTGAGCACTGACGAGGCCAACCCCAAGATCATCGAGTACCTGGCAGAGCAGGGGAGCTTGGTGGCGCATGTCGACATCAATCACAGCTATCCCCACTGCTGGCGTTGTCACGAGCCCGTCATCTTCCGTGCGACCACGCAATGGTTCGTTTCCATGGAAGACACTCATATTCGCGAAAAAGCCATGAAGGCCATCGAGAGCGACGTTAACTGGTATCCCGCCTGGGCTTCCAATCGTATCGGGGCTATGGTTTCCGAGCGCCCCGACTGGTGCATTTCGCGTCAGCGCTACTGGGGTGTGCCCATTCCCGTGTTCACCTGCGACGCCTGCGGCGAGACGGTGGCCACCGAGGCTACCTTCGATGCCGTCATCGAGCTCTTCAAGACGCAGGGCGCCGATGCCTGGTACAAGCTCAAGCCTTCTGAGTACCTGCCCGCCGACACCACCTGCAGCTGTGGTGCGGGCGTTGATCAGCTGACTCCCGGTTCCGACGTGTTGGACGTTTGGTGGGAGTCCGGCGTCAGCCACACCTCCGTGTGCGAGGCACGCGATTACCTGCAGCGTCCGGCAGATGTTTACCTCGAGGGCTCTGACCAGCATCGTGGCTGGTTCCAGTCTTCCTTGCTCACCAGTGTTGCCGCTTATGGCATCCCTCCGTACAAGAATGTCATCAGCTGCGGCTTCACCATGGATAAAGATGGCAAGAAGATGTCCAAGTCGCTGGGCAACACCATCGACCCCAACGAGGTTAACAAGACGCTCGGTGCTGAGGTTCTGCGTATGTGGACGAGCTCGGTTGATTACAGCCAGGACGTTTCCATCGGCGACGAGATCCTGCAGCGCACTTCCGATACCTATCGTAAGTTCCGCAACACATTCCGCTTCCTCTTGGGCAACCTTTCCGATTTCGACGATGTTCAGGATCGTGCTGGCTGGGACGAGCTTGAGCCCATCGACCAGTACATGATGGTGAAGACGGCCAAGATGCTCGACGAGGTGACCGCAGCCTACGACGAGTATCGCTTCCACTACGTGTATCGCGCGGCTTACGATTTCGTGAACGATCTTTCCAACGTATACATGGACGTCGCTAAGGATCGTCTTTACTCCGAGGCGCCTTCGAGTCCTCGCCGACGCGCCGTTCAGACGGTTCTTTTGAATATCCTCGATGTTATGGTTCGCGTTCTTGCTCCAATCCTCACCTTCACCACCGAGGAGGTTTGGCAGCATTACCCCGAGGGCGTTAAGCATTGCGGCGAAAACCACGAATCCGTCCAGCTCGCTTCGTGGCCCACGCGCTCGGGCTTCAAGCCCGAGCTCCCCGCGGACACCTCCGAGCTCGAAGCCAAGTGGGTTAACATCATGCTTGTTCGTGATGTCGTAACCAAGGCTCTTGAGGAGGCTCGCGCCGCCGGCACCATTAAGAAGAGCCAGGAGGCTGCGGTTTCCGTCAGCGTTCCTGCTGGGCTTCTTGCTTGCGTCGAGGGCTTTGCCGAGGAGGTTTTCCAGGAGCTCTTCATTGTGGCCTCCGTCAAGTTCGAGCAGGGCGTCGAGCTTTCCGCTGCGGTTTCCGTTGCTGATGGCGAGAAGTGCCCCCGTTGCTGGAACATCACGAAGCTTGGTGGCAACGAGGCGCACCCCGACGTGTGCGAACGATGCGCGGCCGCTCTTGACGAAATCGGTTTCGCAGCGGAGTAAGCTACTTTGGCTCGTACCCTTTTCAAAGATAAGGACTCAGCGGAAGCCGGCACCTTGGCGGCTTCCGCTTCCTCATGTTCAAGCCCGGATTTTCGCTTGCGCAATTTAGGAGCCTTCTTCCTAGTTGCCGCCCTCTGGCTTGTCCTCGATCAGATGGTCAAGCTTCAGTGCGAATCTTATGCAACTGGCACAACTATTTGCTCAAACTTCCTTGTTTTGTTCGACTTGCGCCTGGTGCATAACTTCGGCGCGGCTTGGAGCATGTTCGAAGGAAGCGTTGCGCCGCTTATCGCGGTTGCTGCGGTTATTTGCACGCTGCTCTTGGTTTTTGCTGTTCATGAGAGCAAAAGCGGCTCTCTGTTCGAAATGGCCAGCATCGCGCTTGTTTTCGCTGGCGGATTGGGAAATATGATCGACCGTATCGCCTATGGTTACGTGGTTGACATGCTTGACCTTAGGCTTTTTGATTTTCCGACGTTCAATATCGCTGATATCGGTGTCACCTGTGGCATCGTGTTGCTACTCATTAGCACCCTGCTTCAAACGAAGGGAGCCGATCGTGACGCATAATCTTTCCATTACCGTTGAGCCTCGCTACGATGGCATGCGCATCGACTCGTTTCTTTACGAAAGCTCCTGCTATCCCACGCGCAGCAAGGCTGTCAAGTTCATCGAGCAGGGAAAAGTCTTCTTAAATGGTGAACAACCTACGAAGAAATCCCTGGTCGAAGCAGGTAACTTCGTCGTCTATGAAGCCTTCGAGGAGCAAGATCGCGTTTTTCTTGAGGCTGAAGACATTCCGCTGGACGTTGTATGGGAAGATCCCGAGATGCTCGTGCTTAACAAACAGGCAGGGCTAATCTGCCACCCAAGCCCGGGGCATCCTGGCGGCACTCTGTCCAACGCGCTTATCTACAAGTACGGGCGTGAGAATTTGGCTCATATCCAGGGCGACGATCGCCCAGGCATCGTTCATCGCCTTGATGGCGATACCTCGGGTTTGATGCTGTGTGCTAAAAACGACGACATGGGTTTTTTGCTGCAGGACGAGATTCGCTCCCGTAACGTTGACCGCAAGTATCTTTGCCTGGTGCATGGCAACATCGCCAGCGACACCGGAATGATCGATGCTCCCATTTTCCGCAGTGAACGCGTGCGCACGCGCATGCAGGTTTCGGACAAGCCTCAAGCACGCTCCAGCGTTACGACTTTCAAGGTGCTTGAGCGTTTTGAGGCTGGCCTTAAGGACGAGGGCTATTCCCTGATCGAGTGCAAACTTTTCAGCGGGCGAACCCATCAGATTCGCGTGCATATGGAGTACATCAAACATTGGTGCGTGGGCGACCCCATGTACGGTAACCCTGGAAGGGCCGATAACCTCGGGCTTACCAGGCAGTTCCTCCATTCATGGAGTCTTGATTTCGAGCATCCGCGCACGGGTGAGACCTTAAGCTTCCGTGCTCCTTTGCCTAAGGATTTACAGGATACCGTTGCCAAGCTAGCCGATCGTCGCATCGGTTTGACCGAGCATGGCTGGGAAGTTCTGGGGGTCATGGACGAGGTTCTTGGTAACAGCGCCAAAACAGATTCGTTTAGTAACTTATAGGAGGGGGATGCTTGATGAGCGCGTCCTGTGGCGAACAGAAGACGGTGCTGCTTGGTGTTACGGGTTGCATCGGGGCTTACAAGGCTTGTGAGATTCTGCGCGGTCTTCAAAAGAGGGGTCATCGCGTTAAGGTCGTTATGACCGAGCATGCCACTCACTTCGTCGACCCCTTAACCTTCAGGTCTCTTACGCACGAGCCCGTTGCTGTAGGCCTTTTCGATGATCCATCCGATCCGATTCATCACATCAGCCTTGCCGATGAGGCCGATTTGTTCCTGATTGCGCCTTGCACGGCCAATGTCGTGGCGAAGCTTGCAGCCGGTATTGCCGATGACCTGCTCAGCACCACGGCTCTTGCCGTTACCGCGCCCGTTCTTCTTGCGCCGGCGGCTAACGTCCACATGTATGAGAATCCCATCACTCAACGCAACCTCGCCACCTTGCAAGGTCTTGGTTTCAGCATCATCGAGGCGGGGGAGGGCTATCTTGCCTGCGGCTATGAGGGCAAAGGCCGTATGGCCGAGCCGGAGCTTATCGTCGACAAGGTTTGCGAGATGCTCGAGGGTGCAGCTTGCGAGCAGAAGCAGGACCTTGCAGGTAAGAAGATCATGATCACGGCGGGTCCGACCGTCGAGCCTATCGATCCTGTTCGCTATATCTCCAACCATTCCTCCGGCAAGTTCGGCTATGCGATTGCGGAGGCGGCTGCACGTCGCGGCGCCGAGGTCACCCTTGTTTCGGGTCCCGTTTCGCTTGATGCGCCGCGCGGGGTCAATCTTGTTAAGGTGGGTACCGCTTCCGAGATGCTTGAGGCTGCCCGTTCCGCATTCGAGCAGTCCGACATCGCCTTGTTTGCGGCCGCTGTGGCCGACGTTCGCCCCGTCAAGGCATTCGATCGCAAGATGAAAAAGGGCATCGACGATGCATCCCTTGCCAGCATTGAATTGGTTGAGAATCCTGACATCTTGAAGACCCTTGCAGGTGGTAAAGATGGGCAGTTCGTTGTGGGCTTTGCCGCTGAGACCAATGATGTGCTTGAAAACGCAAAATCCAAGCTTCTTCGTAAAAATGCCGATATGATCGTTGCCAATCAGGTTGGTGGCGGCAAGGCCTTCGGTAAAGACGAGAACGAGGTTGTTTTGGTGACGGAGTCTGGAGCGAGCGCGCCAATTGCTGGCTCCAAGGCTAAGCTCGCCCATCTTATTCTTGATAAGGTGCTTGAAGCCCTTGCTTAATGCTTGCCGTGATTTGCACTTGATTTTCATCTTATTCGCTCCGAATTTTTCTTGACATAGCTAGGCTTGACGCATATTCTGTTAAAGCTGTTTTGAACGGACTACGGGTTGTGGCGCAGTTTGGTAGCGCACTTGACTGGGGGTCAAGGGGTCGCAGGTTCGAATCCTGTCAACCCGACCATTTATCTAGGCACGAGGCAGTTTATCTGCCTCGTTTTCTTTTTCATCTGCAAAAACGCTTGCCGTCTGATGTTTCTTCTGTGTTACCTTTTGCATGTTGCAATCGCTTCATGAAAGCGTTCGCATTCATTATCGATTAAGAAGGAGCCGTACATGTTTTACGAGTTGGAAGTCGCTGGCCTGAAACGCAAGTTGCAGCTGTATCCCGTGAGCGACCAACTTTCCATTGCGGCTTTCATAATCTTTGGTGATGTGGAACTTACCAAAGCCTGCGCATCCAAACTTCTTGATAAGGCGCCCGAGTTCGACATCATGCTCACCGCCGAAGCCAAGGCGATTCCTCTGGTTTACGAGATGTCCGCTCTTGCCGGCGTTAACGATTACGTGGTTGCCCGCAAGGGGACCAAAGTCTACATGACCGATCCCATCTCGGTTGGGGTCGACTCCATTACCACCGCTAACTCCCAACATCTGTATTTGGGCCAGGAAGACGTTGCTAAGCTTCATGGCAGGCGCGTTTTGATTGTTGATGACGTTATTTCCACGGGTGAGAGTCTGGCTTCGCTTGAAGAGCTGGCCAACCGATCGGGTGCCACCATCGTTGGCAAGATGGCTATCCTCGCCGAAGGCGACGCCATCAACCGCCCCGACATCCCGGTTTTAGGCAAGCTTCC
>CAVAUO010000038.1:0-13400 GCA_963591685.1 Escherichia coli | reverse complement strand
GGCCAGATTGCGGTCAAGGATACCGGCATCGGCCTTACGCCCGAGGAGTCCAAGATGGTGTTCAGCCGCTTCTGGCGTGCCGATCGCGGCCGCGCTCGTGCAACGGGCGGCTTGGGCATCGGTCTTTCGGTGGTCAAGGAAATCGTCGACCGTCATAACGGCTGGGTTCACGTGGACGGCCGTCCGAACGAGGGCGCCTGCTTCACCATTTACATTCCGCTTATCCGCGAACAGGAATCGCCGCGCCGTTTGCGAATCCGGCGAGAAAACGGAAAGAACCTTCCATAAATCCAGCCCGTTTGCTTCATAATAAGAAGATACGTTTCGTAAATTTCCGTAAACGAAAGAAGGCATGCATGCCAGGAATCGACATTAAACCTGATGCGCAAGGTAAGGTTCGCGATCTGTACGATCTGGGCGACAAGCTGCTTTTGGTGGCGTCCGACCGTATCTCGGCTTTCGACTACATTTTGCCTGATGAGATTCCTTACAAGGGTCAGGTCTTAACCCAGCTTTCCTGCTTTTGGTTCGAGCTCTTGGAGGGCGTGACCGAAAACCATCTGATCAGCTGCGACGTGGCCGATCTGCCCGAGCAGTTCAAGCCCTACTCCGATTACCTGGCCGGCCGCTTCATGCTCGTGAAGAAGGCCAAGATGTTCCCCGTCGAGTGCATCGTGCGCGGCTACCTTACCGGCTCCGGCCTTAAGGATTACCAGCGTACCGGCGCTGTGTGCGGCATCAAGCTCCCTGAGGGCTTGGTTAATTCCTCCAAGCTCCCCGAGGTTATTTACACGCCTTCCACCAAAGCTGAAATCGGCGATCACGACGAGAACATCAGCTTCGAGCGCACGGTCGAGCTGATGGGCGAGGCGGATGCCGCCGCCCTGCGCGACCTTACCATCAAGGTTTACACCACCGCCGCCGAGCATGCCCTGAAGCGCGGCATCATCATCGCTGACACCAAGTTCGAGTTCGGCGTAATCGACGGCAAGATCGTTCTGGGCGACGAGGTTCTGACTCCTGACAGCTCTCGCTTCTGGCCTGCCGACACTTACGAGGTGGGCAAGGAGCAGCCGAGCTTCGATAAGCAGTTCGTGCGCAACTGGCTCAACGCCAACTGGGACCGCACCGGCGAGCCTCCTCATCTGCCCGCCGACGTTATCAAAGCCACGTCCGATAAGTACATCGAGGCCTACGAGAAGATCACCGGCCGCAAGTTCATCGCCCAATAGCCCACTCCCGCGCTGCGCGGCTGGAGCGTACCGGCCGCCGACGCGAAATATAAGTAGCAACAAGCAAGAGAAAGCATTTTAATGGCCACTCGCAATCCTATGAACGAACGTAACACCACGTCCAAACCTGCTGGTCAGACTCGCAAGAGCGCTGCGTCCGCAAAGCCGGTTTCCAAGGCCGCCGCGTCCGTTTACGTCAAGGACACCTCCGCCGCTCCCAAGAAGAAGGGTTTCCTGGCTCGCATGTCGAGCTCCAATCAGGAGCCCGAGACCTCCAAGGAGCGCAAGGCCCGCGAGCAGCGCGAAGCCAAGGCCGCCGCGAAGAAGGCCGAGGACAAGGCGCGTCGTAACTTCAAGCCCAAGACCGCTGAGTACAAGAAGTGGCGCATCATCTTCTTCGCCTTCCTGGCAGCCGGCCTGGTGATCATGCTCATCGCCACCGCGTTCTCTTCGCTGGCCGAGGACAACTACATCGCCTACACGACGCTGCTCATTCTTGCTTGGGGCTGCCTGACCGGCGCTATCGTTACCGATATCAAGAAGGTCAAGCCTGCGCGCGACGAGGCCTACTATGCCTCGGTCAACGTGCGCAACAAGTCCAAGAACGCCAAGAAGAACAAATAGAGGCAACATGCAACCGAATGCCCACGTTCGCGTGGGCATTGTTCGTTTAGGGTGGTAATGGTAGGAGGCGCGTCGCGCACCACAGATTGCCCAGTAAACCAAGCCCGGAGCTCCTAAGCTCCCCTTTGGAAGGAAGGCAGAGAAGCAATGGTTTCCCGTGTCTACGTTGAGAAGAAGTCCGGATTCGACGTTGAGGCCAAGCAGCTCTTCAACGAGCTGCGCACCATCCTCGGCATCGAGGCCTTAACCGGTTTGCGCCTGATCAACCGCTACGACGTCGAGGGCATCGACGCCGAGCTGTTTGAGCAGTGCGTTCCCACGGTTTTCAGCGAGCCTCAGTCCGACGAGGTTTCCTACAACATGCCCGAAATCGGCGGCGCGCACCTGTTCGCCGTCGAGTTCCTGCCCGGTCAGTTCGATCAGCGTGCCGCCTCGGCCTCCGAGTGCATCCAGCTCATCAGCCAGGGCGAGCGCCCCGACGTGCTTTCCGCAACCCTTTACGTGCTTGAAGGCGCGCTGAGCCAGGAAGACGTGGACGCCATCAAGCACTACGTCATCAACCCGATCGAGGCACGCGAGGCATCCCTTGATGCGCGCGAGACCTTGAAGATGGACTACCCCGTACCCGGCAAGGTCGAGGTCATCGAGGGCTTTACCGCGCTCGACGAAGCCGGCCTTCAGGCCTTCATCGCCGAGCGCGGCCTTGCGATGGATTTGGCCGACATCGCCTTCTTCCAGAGCTACTTCCGCGACACCGAGCATCGCAACCCCACCATTACCGAGGTCAAGATGGTCGACACCTATTGGTCGGACCACTGCCGCCATACTACCTTCGGTACGGTGCTCACCGATGTGGAAATCGACGATCCCAAGGTCAAGGCGGCCTACGAAAAGTACCTTGAGATGCGCCATGAGCTTGGTCGCGATGATCGCGACATCTGCCTGATGGACATGGGCACCATCGGCGCCAAGTACCTGAAATCAAAGGGCATCCTGAAGAACCTCGACGAATCCGACGAGATCAACGCCTGCACCGTCAAGGTGAAGGTCGACGTCGACGGCGAGGAAGAGGACTGGCTCTACCTTTTCAAGAACGAAACCCACAACCATCCCACCGAGATCGAGCCCTTCGGCGGCGCGGCTACCTGCGTCGGCGGCGCCATCCGCGATCCACTTTCCGGCCGCGCTTACGTGTACCAGTCGATGCGCGTGACGGGCGCAGCGGATCCTTTGGTTCCGGTGTCCGAGACCATCGAGGGCAAGCTGCCCCAGCGCAAGCTTTGCACCACCGCTGCCGCAGGCTTCTCCAGCTACGGCAACCAGATCGGCCTGGCAACCGGCCAGGTTCACGAGCTTTATCATCCGGGCTATGCCGCCAAGCGCATGGAAATCGGCGCTTTGGTTGCGGCGGTTCCCGCCAGCCATGTGGTGCGCGAGGTTCCCGCCCCCGGCGATGTGGTCATCCTGCTCGGTGGCCGCACCGGCCGTGACGGCATCGGCGGTGCCACCGGTTCCTCCAAGGCGCACAATCTCGATTCGCTCGAGGAATGCGGCGCCGAGGTTCAGAAGGGCAACGCTCCTGTCGAGCGCAAGATTCAGCGCCTGTTCCGTCGCAAGGAGGCAACCACCCTCATCAAACGCTGCAACGATTTCGGCGCCGGCGGCGTTTCCGTTGCTGTGGGAGAGCTTGCTGACGGCGTTCGCGTGAACCTTAACGCCGTTCCCAAGAAGTACGAAGGCCTCGACGGCACCGAGCTGGCCATCGCCGAGTCCCAGGAGCGCATGGCCGTCGATGTTGCGGCCAAGGATGCCGAGCGTTTCATTGAGCTTGCCCACGAGGAAAACCTTGAGGCAACCGTTATTGCCGAAGTCACCGACGACATGCGCGTGCGCATGCTCTGGAACGACGATGCGATCATCGACGTTTCGCGCGAGTTCCTGGCATCCAACGGCGCTCCCAAGCACCAGGAAGCCAAGGTGAGTGCGCCTGCGACCTACGCCCGTGATTGGGAGGGCTCCACGCTTTCCGAGAAGCTCGAGAGTCTGGTCACCGACATCAACGTTTCCTGCAACAAGGGTCTGTCCGAGCGCTTCGACTCCACCATCGGTGCGGCAACCGTGCTCATGCCCTTCGGCGGCAAGAACCAGCTCACGCCTACCATGGCGATGGCGGCCAAGCTGCCCGTCCCCGGCGAAACCACTACCTGCTCGGGCATGGCTTGGGGCTTCAACCCTTACCTTACCGAGGCCGATCAGTTCACCGGCTCCTACATTGCGGTCGTTGAATCGCTGGCACGCATGGTCGCTGCCGGCTTCGAGCGTAAGAACCTCTACCTTTCCTTCCAGGAATACTTCGAGCGCCTGCGCAACGAGCCCGCTCGCTGGGGCAAGCCCGTTGCTGCTGTTCTTGGCAGCCTGATGGCTCAGCTCGATTACGGCGTCGGCTCCATCGGCGGCAAGGACTCCATGTCCGGCTCCTTCGAGGACTTGGATGTTCCTCCCACGCTGGTGAGCTTTGCCACCGGCTGCGGCACGGTCGAGCGCGTTACTTCCCCCGAGTTCAAGGCGGCCGGCAGCCGCGTTGTTTTGATTGAACCCTTGCGCGAGGAAGACGGCATCACTCCTGTGGCTGCCTCCGAGTGCGAGGTCATGAACCTCGTCGAGGCTCTGGTTGGTGCATCCGCCGCCACGGCCATCAGCACTCCCGGTTACGGCGGCTTGGCCGAGGCCACTTTCAAGCAGACCCTTGGCAACGGCATCGGCATCGAGCTTTCCGCTGACATCGAGGCCGACGACCTCTTCGCCCCCGCCTACGGCTCCTTTATCGTCGAGCTAGCGCAGGACACCGACATCGAGAAGATTGCCGCCGACGCTGGCGTCGACATCGAGGCTGCCTGCGTTTCCGAGTTCGGCACTACTACGGCGGCCTACGAGCTTGTCGCAGCCGGCGAGACCATCGATCTGGCCAAGCTTCAAGAAGCATGGGAAGCCAAGATCGAGCCCGTGTTCCCGTACCGCGCCGTTGGCGATAAAGTTGAAGCAATCACCAACACCGAGCATCTGCCCCTTACCTACCACGGCAGTCTGGCCGCCCCGCGTGTGGTCATTCCCGTGTTCCCGGGCACCAACTGCGAGTACGACACCGCCAAGGCTTTCGAGCGCGCCGGCGCCAAGGCCGAGGTCCTGGTGGTCAACAATCTCAATCCCAATGCGGTTCACGAATCCATCGAGAAGCTGGTTACGTCCGTCAAGAACAGCCAGATCATCATGATCCCCGGCGGCTTCTCCGGCGGCGACGAGCCCGACGGCTCCGCCAAGTTCATCACGGCATTCTTCCGTAACCCCGCGGTCACCGAGGCTGTGCGCGATTTGTTGCAGAACCGCGATGGCCTGATGCTGGGCATCTGCAACGGCTTCCAGGCTCTGGTGAAGCTTGGCCTGGTGCCTTACGGCGACATCCGCAGTATGGATGCCGAGTGTCCCACGCTCACCTTCAACACCATTGGCCGCCATCAGTCCCGCCTGGTGCGCACACGCGTTTCCTCTAGCTTGAGCCCCTGGCTCAGCAAGACCAGCGTGGGCGACATCCACACCGTGGCCATCTCCAACGGCGAGGGACGCTTCGTGGCCAGCCCCGAGCTTTTGGCGAAGCTTGCCGCTAACGGCCAGATCGCAACCCAGTACGTTGACGAGGCGGGCACCCCGAGCCTCGATCTGTCGGTCAATCCTTCCGGCTCGATGCTCGCTATCGAGGGCATCACCAGCCCCGACGGCCGCATCTTGGGCAAGATGGGCCATTCCGAGCGCTCCGGACTCGGCCTGTACAAAAATGTTCCTGGCAATACCTACCAGCCCCTTATCGAGTGCGGCGTAGGCTACTTCCTGTAGCCTTCGCGGGAATGCTTCATGGCTAGCTTGCAAGAAGAAATCGCAAACGGCGCGGCCTCCATCAAGGAGGGCCGCGCCGCCTTGCGTGCCGAGGTCAAAGAGCTCAGGGCTCAGCTTGGCTTTGAGCAGAAGAAGGAAAAGAGCGCCAAGATCTGCGCCGAGCTTCTTGCGCGCATCGACCAGGCCCTGGCTGAGGAGCCAGCCGTCGCCGGTGCCGCTGCGCCCGACGCTCGCACCGCCGACGTCCCCGGTGCCGCCGCCGTGCCGAGCACTCCATCGTCCCGCAGCTTCAAGCTGGGTGTGTACTCGGCCTTTTCCGACGAAGTCGATCTGGACCTTCTTGTCCAGGGTGCCTACGAGCGCGGCGTGGAAGTTTCTTTTCCCTGCATGATGCACGATGCACATGGCCTTGCCGGCGCTTGCGAGCAGACGATGGAATTTCGCAGCATCTCGAAGGGCGACTACCTTGCAAGCAGGGAGGCCCTGGGCGCCGGCGGCTCCACTCGCAAGACTGCCCTTGCTGAAGGCGAGGTGGGCGTGCCCTTTTTACTGCATCCCTTGCGCCGCTACCACCACGACAGCCCCGAGCTCGCAGACATGCCCTACGTTGCGGCCGACGAGCTCGATATGCTCGTGTGCCCCTGCGTTGCCTTCGACGCGCAGGGCAATCGCCTAGGCTACGGCGCCGGCAACTACGACCGCTATCTAAGCCAGCTGCTTGCGCTGGGGACGCATGAGTTCACGGCTGGAGTGCAGATTGTGGGCGTTGCCTTTGCCGAGCAGCAGGTGCCCAGCATCCCTGTCGAGGAACACGATATCCCGTTGCCCTTCATCTGGGCCTAAAGCGCCGGTCCTTCCCGGGCTCGGCTTTCATTCCTTCAAGCTTGCATTTCCGCGTTGCTGGGCCCGGGGTTCTGTGTTTGCGCTCGCCTTGCTGCGCGCGCCAAGCCTTACCCACCAGCCTTCTTTCGCAACCAAACAAGCTTGTTGTTAGCGCCGAACATAATCCAACAGCAATCCTTGTTTTGCCGAGGCTTGTATTAAGTTTTGGTATCGTTTGCCGTTTTACGCAGGTGAGGCCTGAACCCATGGGGGATAATCAGCTTCTAGCGAAAGGAAGCTTCCCATGAACGATCAGAACAACCTGACCGAAGAACTTAAAGCTCAAGCGATCACGCAGGACGAAGAGCTCCGCGAGGAAAAGAAGAAGATCTCTCTGTACAAGAACTTCATTTCCGTCAACTCGATCGACCCTGCTCTTTACCAGCAGTACAACGTGAAGCGCGGCCTGCGCAATTCCGACTCCTCGGGCGTTATCGCAGGCGTCACCAACATCTCCAACGTTCATGGCTACATGATCAGCGACGGCTTCAAGGTCGCCGACGAGGGCAAGCTGCTCATCCGCGGCTACGACCTGTACGATCTTCTTTCCGGCGACCCCACCAAGCGCTTCGGCTTTGAGGAGGTAGCGTACCTTCTTCTGATGGGCGAGCTTCCCACCAAGGAGCAGCTGGATTACTTTATTTCCGCGGTTGACGCTCAGCGCGACCTGCCCGAAGGCTTTACCGTCAACAAGATTCTTTCCACGCCTAGCCGCGACATCATGAACTTGCTTGCGCGCTCGGTGCTGACGCTCTACGCCAGCGACGAGAATCCCGAGGACCGCTCTTTCGAGCACGAGATTCACACCGCCGTTAGCCTGCTGTCGCGCCTGCCCCGCATCTCGGTGCTTGCTTACTACGCCATGCGCTCGCACTATCACCGCGACACCATGGTGTATCACCATTTCCTATACGGCGAGTCCACGGCCGAGACCATTCTTTCGGCCCTGCGCCCCGACCGCAAGTACACCCCTGAGGAAGCGCGCATGCTCGATATCATGCTCGCACTCCATGCCGAGCACGGCGGCGGTAACAACTCCACCTTCACTTGTCGCGTGCTGACCTCGGCCGACACCGATGCCTACAGCGCCTATGCCGGTGCTATCGGCTCCCTGAAGGGTCGCAAGCACGGTGGCGCGAACCATCAGGTTGCCGCCATGCAGGAGGAAATCAAGCAGAACGTCGGCAACTGGGAAAACGACGACGAGGTTGCAAGCTACTTGGCCAAGATCCTGCGCAAGGAAGCCTACGACCATACCGGTTTGATTTACGGCATGGGTCACGCGGTGTACACCAAGTCCGACCCCCGCGCCATCGTTTTGAAGGAGTACGCAACCAAGCTCGCCGCCGGCACCGAGTACGAGGCCGAGCTTAACCTTTTGAAGAGCATCGAGCGCCTGGCGCCCGAGGTCATCCTGGACGTCAAGGGCACCAAGAAGGACATGTGCGCCAACGTCGATATGTATTCGGGCTTCGTTTACCGCATGCTCGGCATTCCCGCCGACCTCATCACCCCGCTCTTCGCTTGCGGACGCATGGCCGGCTGGGCAGCGCATCGTTTCGAAGAGCTCGTCTCGGGCAAGCGCATCATCCGCCCTGCCTACAAAACGGCAACCGAACCGCGCGCCTACGTGCCCATCGAGGAGCGCTAAGCGATTCGGCATATATTGCGCATCTGTGCATCGTTTGGAGGCGGCCCAAGCTCGGGCCGCCTTTTTGTTAGAATCAGGGCACTAGTTAATCGCGTGCTCACGCTGTGCGTCGGCTTTCTCGACGCGGAAAGGGGAGGCAATGGCTGACCAGGAAAACGACATCATCGAGATTGACGATGAGTCTTTGGAAGAAGAAGTTGGCGGCACCATTTTCCTGACCGACGAAGACGACAACGAGGTCGAGGTCGAGCTGCTTGCCATTATCGAGACCGACGATGGCAAAAAGTATGTGGTCCTGCTTCCCGTCGAGGACGACGACAACGAGGTCATCATCATGGAGGTCGTCGAGGTTGAGGATGACGAGGCCCTGGAGGCCTACATCCCCGTCGAGGACGAAGAGGTTCTAAACGACGTGTTCGAGATCTTCCGTGCGGAGTTCGAGGACGTCATCGAGTTCGAGGACTAGGGCGTACCCCCAAACATAAGCAAACAAAAAGAGCTGTCATACCAGGTGACAGCTCTTTTTTGCGCCAAAACAGGAGTTCGATCGGCGCTCAAGCTAGGGATCTAGCCACTAGGAGCAAGGATTTACTTCTCGGTGACGATGTCGCGGATGTAGTCGATGTCCATGTCGATGTCGTACCACAGCTTCTCGCCGATAGCGCCCTGCCACAGCATCATGCCGATGCCGGGAGCAACAGGGTTGCCCAGTTCCTTGGCGGTCTTGATGAGCAGGGTCTCCTGGGGGTTGTACACCGTGTCGGCAACGAAGACACCGGGCTTGATGTACTCGGCGGGGATGAGGGACTGGTCGTCCAAGGGCTTCATGCCAACCTTGGAAGCGTTAACCAGAACATCGGCGTTTTCGCAGCATTCCTTAAGGGTGGCCTTGTCCTCGAGGTCGTGAACGTTGATCAAGCAGCCGGTTTCGGCGGAAACCTTGGCGGCACGCTCAACGGCGCCGTCGAAGAAGGCGTCCTTTGCGTTGAAGATGTCGATCTGGGCCATGCCGTCAAGCGCAGCCTGGACGAAGATGGCGGAGCCTGCGCCGCCGGCGCCCATAAGGACCATCTTCTTGCCCTTGCATTCGAAGCCGCACTCCTTGAGGTTGCGCATGAAGCCGGCACCGTCGGTGTTGTGGCCGGTGGACTTGCCGTCCTTGTTGACGACGCAGTTGACGGCGCCCATCAGGCGGGCAGCGTCGGTGAGCTCGTCAAGGTACTGGCCGATGGCCATCTTGTTGGGCATGGACACGTTGTAGCCGTCGACGCCGGTGCGCTTGAAGGCCTCAACAACGTAAGGCAGATCTTCGGGCTCGGTTTCGAACACGATGTATGCAGCGTCAACCCCCTGCTGAGCAAAAGATGCGTTGTGCATTGCAGGGGACTGGGAGTGGCGAATGGGGTTTGCGATCAGGCCGACAAGGTGGGTGTGGCCTGTGATGCGCTCGATTTCAGCCATGGAATTTCCTTTCCGAGGGCGGTTTATTGAACGTGTTAAATCCTACCGCGCACAGCATGAAACGATGTTCGATTTGTTTGAACACATGTGGGCGTTTCTAAAATAATCGCCTTGCAATAGTGAAGCGAGCCGTTGTTTACAGGGGCGCGAAGCTTGCAGCTCGGGCTGGTATCGGCTGCTTTCAATCGAGTGAAAGCATATTCTTGCGTGAAATCGCCCGCCTGGGCATTAATATAGAAAGATAAAACCTTTACCAGAGATGGTATGTAGCTTTTAAAAAAGTTTAAGAAGCAAAAGATGGTATGCGCTTGGATTGCGTACCAAGAAGAGGGGGCAACATGACGAAATGCGCAAAGATGGCTAATGCCATTATCGCCTTCATGCTTGCCTTGGCTGTTCTTTTGCTCGCGGGGGGGGGCGTAGCCTTCGCCGAGGGTGAGGAAGGTCAAGGAAGCACGGGGGAAGCAAGTTCAGCAACCACAGTTGCTGACGATTCCACCATTTGGGACTGGGAAGGTCTTTTAGAGAACACCACCCAAAATATCGGTCGAATTTGGACAGATAAATCTGTGTCCACGAGCGATATGACCAAAGACGATATCACCGTCAACAAGGCCGAGGGCTCCGATTTCCTAACGGCGCTTACCGCGCTTTCCTCCACCTCCAACCTTTCGAGCACGTCTACTACTCCGCTTGACATCGTTATGGTGCTAGACGCCTCGGGCTCCATGGACTATTCGATGGGCAGCGGCGATTCCACAAAGCGTATCAAGGCACTTCAGAATGCAGCCAATTCCTTCATCGATACCATTGCTGTGCAGAATGCCGGCCTTGATGAATCCAAACAGCATCAGGTTTCCCTGATTAAGTTTGCGGGAAACAAAAATACCAACATTGGCAACGACACATATGAGGAACGTGGATATACCTACAATTACAGTCAGGTAATGAAGGCCTTGTCTTCCTGCACGAGCGATACCAAAGACAGCTTTAAGGAACAGATCAATGCCATTAGCCCTGCTGGCGCGACAAATGCTCAAGCAGGAATGGAGCTGGCTCAAGATCAAACGTCGGGTCGTAGCGATGCCAAGAAGATCGTTGTCTTCTTCACCGATGGCACGCCTACCCAATCCGATACGTTCGACTCTTCCGTGGCAAGCGGTGCCGTTAGCGCTGCGTACAGCATGAAGCAGGACGGCACGATTGTGTACTCGATTGGTGTCCTCGACGGAGCCAACCCCACGGTCGATCCTACCGGCAGCAGCGTTTCCAACGAGAACAAGTTTATGCATGCCGTTTCGAGCAACTACAAAAACGCTACCTATACAAAGGGCAGCGGCAATCGCTACAACTGGAACTTCGGTGATCGCTCAAAGGATGACGAGGGCAATGCTTCGGCATTCTATAAGAGCGCAACAAACGCTAGCGACCTAGAGAAGATTTTTGAGGACATTTCCAAGGAGATCACGGAAGGTGCAGGTTACCCCACCGAGACTACAGAGGGTAAAGCATCTACAACGGGCTACATCACTTTCGATGACCAGCTGGGCGACTACATGCAGGTGAATGAGCTGTCGGCGCTTGTCTATAACGGCCAGGTGTACAAGAACCCTGCTGTTGAAAAGGTAAGAGTTGATACGGAAGATTTCGAGGGGTACAGCTACACCTATACATTTAACGGGAAGGTGAACTCCGATACCGAAAAGAACCTGAGCGACATCATCATTAACGTCAAACAATCTGACGAAATAGAAGACGGCGATAAGGTAACCGTGCAGATTCCCGCCTCACTTATTCCTTTGCGCCACTTTAAGATAGACCTAACCAACAAAACCATGACGGTTGATGAGACCACCCCTGTTTCGGTGTTCTATTCTTCTGGCCTGAAGGACGGGGTTGAGGAGCTGCTGGCCAATCCCGATAGCTACATGACGAGCTATATCGCGGCCAACACCGACGAAAACGGCAAAGTGAATTTCTATGCCAACGAGTGGTCAAGCACCAAGCAAGATAAGGATCTTGGCACGACGAAGGCCTGGTTCAACCCATCCAAGAAGAATAAGTACTATTACTTCACTCAGAACACGCCTATTTACACCGATGAGGCATGTTCGCAGCGTGCTACTACGGTCGACGCAAGCAAAACCTACTATTACAAGCACGACTTCTATACTAATGAAGGCGGTGTGCCTGTAGCTGATAGCGATGTCCATTCGTTTACTGGCAAGGAAGCTTTGGCGTTTGATGGTGCGATCGGTTCGGATGATGAGGGTGCAATTATTAACGCAGGTACCCCACGTTTGCTGTACCTCAATGAGCTTCATAAGGTGAAAGAGGAAAATACCACTGGAACAGCAACTGACGTCTTGAATCCGAAATGGGAAGGCGGTACGTCCGTTGCCGACACGACGACGGTACGTTCCTTCCTGGGCAACAATGGCAAGCTGACGCTCGACAACCCGGCAACCTTGGAAATTTCCAAGACTTTGGCAGATGACTACAGCCAGACTACGTATGTAAATACCGACTTCACTTTTGAGTTAAGTGTTCCTAATGCTGCGGGCAAAGAGTTCAAGGCACAGGTATTTAATGCGAAAGACGAAAAGGTCGGCGAGTCTTTCAGTCTCACCTTTGATGCTTCGGGCAAGGCGACACATACTCTTAAGCATGGCGAAACCCTGCAGGTATACGGTTTAAGCGCCGGATGGGACTATACGGTTTCTGAAATCAATTTGCCTGGCGGCTTTACGCAGACCGCTCCGGTAGATAATGATGGCAACCCTGTCGTGGCTACTGGCACGCTTGTTGCCGGTGAAACCGCAACGGCGAGCTTTACCAACAAGTACAGTGCCACGGGCACGCTTGATGGTGCTGCCAATCTTGTGGGTTCCAAGATCCTGACGGGCCGCAACTGGCTGGCTTCCGACCTCTTCACCTTCAAGATTGCGGGTACGGGTGACACGCCCAACGCGCCCCTTCCGACCGATGCCGGCGGCACCGTGGCGGATACGGTGAGCGTGAGCATGCCCGAGGGGGCGCCTGCAGGCGAGGAAAACCCAGTTGACTTCAGTTTTGGCAACATTACCTACACCGCACCGGGCACCTATGAGTACCAGGTAACCGAGGTTGTGCCTGAGGACAAGCTTGGCGGTGTTACTTACTCTCAGGCGGCCTACCAGGTCGTGGTGACCGTGACCGACAATGGCGACGGCACGCTGAAGGTTGAGTCCGTTAAGGCTCAGACCAAGGATGACT
This sequence comes from Escherichia coli, assembly GCA_963591685.1. Taxonomy (GTDB): domain Bacteria; phylum Actinomycetota; class Coriobacteriia; order Coriobacteriales; family Eggerthellaceae; genus Anaerotardibacter. The sequence continues at coordinate 407 of CAVAUO010000038.1, read as the reverse complement.
CGGGTACCGAGCAGACTGGCGAGTTAACTCCTGTTGAAACCATAGTCTTTACCAATACCTATTCGGCAAGCTACGACTATGGCGCTCATGGCGGCCTGCAGGTTTCCAAGACCTTGACCGGCCGTGATATGGCTGCGGACGAGTTCGCCTTCACCATCACCGGTGCCGACGATGCCTCCAAGGCGCTGCTTACCGATGCTGATACTGAGTTCTCTAACGATAAGGTTTGCGCCGCAGGCAAGGCTGACGTTATGAAGAAGCTTGCCAACGTCAAGTTCACGCAGGCCGACGTCGGCAAGAAGTTCACCTTCAAGGTGGCTGAGGTGGTTCCTGCAGATGACCAGAAGCTTTCTGGAGTTACCTACGACACGGCAAGGCATGAGGTGAAGATCACGGTGGCTGACAAC
>CAVAUO010000037.1:0-13829 GCA_963591685.1 Escherichia coli | reverse complement strand
AGACCTAAGCCAGCCCACCGAGGATGAAGCAGTGGCGGCTATTATGGAGGCCATCAACTCAAGTAAGGCCGAAAAGGAATGAGCGCTCCCGACGAACAGACCTCGGACTTCCCTCATATCAAGGCGCGCCTCGACGACATCGCTGAGCGCGTGGACGACGAATCGCTACCGCTTGATGAGGTGCTTAAGCTCTATGAGGAGGCCGTGTCACTTGGACTAGAGGCTTCTTCGCTTCTTGAACAGGAAGTTCTCGACTCAGCCAAGGAAGCTTCCACGGATACCGTGGACTCCGATCAAGCCACGGAAGCTTAAGGCGCTCGTTAAGAGCTTGAAGCCCCTCATTACTAACGGACGAATCATGGAATGTCGAAAGCTGGATTATGGAAAAACGTATTCTGGATTCGATCCAATCCCCCGAGAACCTGAAAGTGCTCTCAGAGGAGGATTTAGGGATCCTTGCCAACGAAATCCGCAACGAGATCATCTCCGTCACATCTAAGACGGGTGGTCACGTTGCGTCCAGCCTTGGCGCGGTTGAGACCATTTTGGCCGTGCATTCCTTAATTGACAGCCCGAAGGACCGTTTTCTGTTCGATGTCGGGCATCAGTCTTACGCGCACATGCTCATAACCGGCAGACTTAAGGAATTCCAAACCTTAAGGCAATACCAGGGCTTGTCCGGGTTTCCGAAACCCGATAAAAACCCTCATGATGTGCATCCTTCCGGCCACGCATCCGATTCCTTGTCAGTTGCGTGCGGTCTTGCACGTGCGCGCGACCTGAAGGGTACCGACGAGAAAATCGTTGCCTTAATCGGTGATGCCTCTCTCGGCGGCGGGATGGCGCTTGAGGCCTTAAACGATATCGGTCAGGCCCAGACCCCCATGGTCATCATTCTCAACGACAACGAGATGTCCATCTCACGCCCGGTTGGCGCCTTGGCCAAGCATCTTGGAGCGCTTCGCACGACGCGCAGCTATCGCCAAGGCCGAGACGATATGCAGGATTTCATTGAAAAGACTCTGGGGCCAGCTGGTAAAGCCTTGGTCGGCCTCGGAAAGAGCGCCAAGGAATCCTTGAAGCAATTCGTCATTCCCGACACCATGATGTTTGAGGCGCTGGGCATCGTTTGCTCGCCGCCAGTCGACGGACACGACATCCATGAGCTTCGCCGTGTGCTCAAAGCCGCCCTTAAATCCGATGCGCCTGTTCTTGTTCACGTCGTAACGAAAAAAGGCTTCGGCTACAAACCTGCCGAAAAAGAACCCTCGCGTTTTCATGGCACAGGCCCCTACGACATCGCAACCGGAGACTCCACCAAAAAGAAGGCTGAAAACGCCACCTTTACCCAGGCGTTCTCGGAAGCGCTTATCGCTGAGGCTGAGAAAGACGACAAGGTTGTAGCCATTACCGCCGCAATGGCTGACGGCACAGGCCTGGCTCCTTTTGCCAAACGTTTCCCCGATCGCTGCTTTGATGTCGGCATAGCCGAAGAGCATGCGGTAGGTATGGCAAGCGGTATGGCAAGCGGCGGGCTGAAACCCGTTGTAGCGCTCTACTCGACTTTCGCTCAGCGTGCAATCGACCAAATCATCGTTGACAATGCGCTTGCGAACTCCAACGTCGTTTTCGCGCTTGACCGCGCCGGGCTCGTTGGGGACGATGGCCCAACGCATCATGGCGCGTTCGACCTCAGTTACCTGCGTATGATTCCCGGCATGAAGGTTTTGGCTCCTTCGGACGAGGCTGAGCTTGCCCATGCGCTCCACACCGCCCTTCGCAATCCCGGGCCCTACGCTATTCGCTACCCGCGTGGTGAAGCAGCAGGCGTGCCTATGCCTTTGCATCCTCTTGATTTAGAACCAGGAGTTTCGCGCACGATGAGGGAGGGCTGCGATTGCGCCATCCTCTCGTTCGGTCGCATGCTCTCAAATTCGCTTCGCGCATCCGAGCTTTTGGGAGCCGAAGGCATCAGCGCCCGGGTCGTTGACATGCGCTGGGCAAAGCCCTTGGACGAGTCTGCCATTCGCAAAGCTGCAGAAACCGGCTTGATCGTCACCGTCGAGGACAACACGCTCCATGGGGGAGCGGGGCACGGCGTGCTTTCCGCTTTATCCGACTTAAGCATCGAGGTTCCCACTCTTCTCATGGGCTTGCCTGATCGCTTCATCGAGCAAGGCCCGGTTGATGATCTTTTCCTCGAACTGGGTCTTGATGCGGAATCCATCGCCAACGCCATCAAAAACAACCTGTAAAAACAAGCCGGAATAAGCTTTTAAGCCCCTTGGATCTCCTGGGATCCAAGGGGCTTGTTTCCGTTATGTGTCATCGAAGCGTTACGCGTGTTTCATGTTTCTAGCTTGTGTCATGAACTTATCGCGAGCGTTACGCAAAGGTTCTGATGCCGTTAACAATCGCATGTCACAAAATCTGAACGAATTCAACGTGTCATCCTTGCCTAGTCGAATACATGTACAAGTAAATCTAGGAGGTATGCACATGTTTGACACAGGGTCTACGGCCTTCATGATGATCTGCACCATGTTGGTCCTTCTCATGACCCCAGGCGTCGCTTTCTTCTACGGTGGCCTCTCCCGCCGTAAGAACGTGGTTAACACCATGTTCATGTCGTTTGTGATGCTTGGCGTTGTTGCAGTTGTTTGGGTCTTGGTTGGTTGGAGCCTGGCTTACGGCGGAGACGGTTCCTGTCCGTTCTTCGGAGGCTTCGATCAGATCGGTCTTCTTCAAACCACTCAAGATACGATCAACGAGCAGGGCGACGGCACCGGATATCCCGCTATCATCGATATCTGCTTCCAGCTTGCATTCTGCATGATCACCTGCGCGATTATCCCCGGCGCGCTTGCTGGTCGTATGAAGTTCGGTCCTTTCATGGCGTTCATCGCCATCTGGGTCGTTCTTATCTACGCTCCTTTGGCTCACATGGTTTGGGGTGGCGACGGCTCCCTCATCGGTGACCAGATCGGCGCGCTTGACTTCGCAGGCGGCGACGTTGTTCACATTTCTTCCGGCCTTACCGGCCTCGTGCTCGCCCTTATCATCGGCAAGCGCAAGGAGTTCGGCAAGATGGGCACCCGTCCCCACAACGTTCCCTTCGTCGTCCTTGGCGCAACCTTGCTGTGGTTCGGTTGGTTCGGCTTCAACGGCGGCTCTCAGTTCGCAGCTGACGGTGTTGCCGATCTGGCTATCCTCAACTCCGTCGTGGCATCCGGCGCTGCAATGCTTTCCTGGATGTTCATTGAGTCCATCAAGACCGGCAAGCCTACCTTGGTTGGCGCTGCAACGGGTGTCGTTGCCGGCCTGGTCGTCATCACTCCCGCTGCTGGCTTCGTCGAGCCTTGGGCTGCGCTTGTGATGGGCCTCATCGTTTCCCCAGTTTGCTACTTCGCCATCTCCTTCCTCAAGAAGGCAATCGGCTACGACGACGCTCTTGACGCATTCGGCTGCCACGCAGTCGGCGGTGTCGTCGGCGGCCTGCTCACCGGCATCTTCTGCGTGCCCGAGCTTTCCTGGACCGACTTCGGCGGCTTGCTCTACACCGGTGACCCCACGCTCCTGGGCGCTCAGGTTCTTGGTATCCTGATTACGATCGTCTTCGTTGGCATCGGTTCGGCTATCATCGCTTTCGTGCTCAAGTTCATCTGCCATGGTAGCCTGCGCGTCAGCAAGGCTGAGGAAACCGACGGCATGGACCTCTCGGCCCACAGTGAATCCGCATATCCCGCCTTCACCGGCTTGGACTAAAAGGGGGTTTGATTACTTATGAAGCGTATTTCAGCGATTGTTCGTCCCAGCAAGCTTGAAGCTGTTAAAGAAGCTCTTTTCGAAGCGGGCTGTGCCGGCATGACGATTACCCAGGTTTACGGTTGCGGCAGCCAGCATGGCTGGACTGAATATGTCCGTGGTTCCGAGATCAACGTCAACATGCTCATGAAGACCAAGTTCGAGATCATCGTTAACGACTCCGACGTGGACAAGCTCGTCAACGTGATCTGCGAGTCGGCCCGCACCGGTGAGGTGGGGGATGGCAAGATCTTCATCTCCGACGTCGAAAGCGTCATCCGCGTTCGCACCGGCGAGCGCGACGGTGAAGCGGTTTAGCGAGGGCATCCCGCTTACACATAAAAGGCAAGTCGCAAGCTCTCCCCAATAAGCGGTCTGCCTGACAAATCCAGGTGCAGGACATAGCGCTTTGCACCTGGATTTTTTACGTGGTGAATCTTTTAGATTGTATAGGCGCTTGCGGGGCAATCGCGCACCTAATGATGGTATAGTCAATCGTTAGCGAATAACCGACCCTTCGAAAGGAAGCAATATGACTCGCAAGATTGCTATTTTCGATACCACTCTCCGTGATGGTGAGCAGTCTCCCGGCGCATCCATGAACTCTGAAGAGAAGCTCGTCATCACCCGACAGCTACTGCGCCTGGGCGTCGATGTCATCGAAGCAGGCTTCCCCATTTCCTCGCCTGGTGACTTCAAGTCCGTTCAGCAAATTGCAGCTGAAGTCGGCGACAAGGCAACCGTGTGCGCTCTTACCCGCGCCGTCACCAAAGACATCGACTCCGCTGCCGACGCCCTTAAGGATTGCGTGCGCCCCCGTATCCATACCGGTATCGGTGTGTCGCATTCGCATATCTACGACAAACTCCGCACTACTCCTGAAGTGATTCTCGAGCGCGCAGTCAAGGCTACCAAGTACGCCCGTAATCTCTGCGACGACATCGAGTTCTACTGCGAGGATGCCGGCCGCTCCGACTACGAGTACCTCGCACGCGTGGTCGAGGCCGTCATCGACGCTGGCGCCACTGTCGTTAACATCCCTGACACCACCGGCTACTCCCTGCCCGACGAGTTCGGCCGCCGCATCAAGTTCCTCATGGACAACGTTTCCAACATCGACAAGGCCACCATTTCTGTTCACTGCCATAACGACCTTGGCATGGCAACCGCCCTGTCCCTTGCAGGCATCATGAACGGCGCTGGCCAGATCGAATGCACCATCAACGGCCTCGGCGAGCGTGCCGGCAACACCGCCATGGAAGAAGTTGTCATGGCCATCAAGATGCACGGCGAGGAACTCGACGCTCATACCGACATCAACACCCGTGAGTTCATCCGCGCCTCCAAGCTCGTTAGCTCCATCACCGGCTTCGTCGTGCAGCCCAACAAGTCGATCGTCGGCGCCAACGCCTTCGCGCACTCCTCCGGCATCCATCAGGATGGTGTCATCAAAGAACGCAGCACCTACGAGATCATCGCCCCAGCTGAAGTCGGTGCAGGCCAATCTTCCATCGTTCTTTCCGCCCGCTCCGGCCGTGCCGCCTTGCGTCACCGCCTCGAAATCCTTGGCTACCATATCGAGGGCGATGCTTTCGAAGAGCTCCATGCCGCCTTCCTTGATCTTGCCGACAAGAAAAAGGAAGTCTACGACGAGGATCTTGAGTCTTTGGTCAACGCGCGCGATCGCGAGATCAAGCCCGACAAGGCCTATGAGCTCACCGCTGTTCAGATTTCCTGTGGGCAGCCTTTGACGCCCACCGCAACGGTAACCCTGAAGGACTTCACGGGCACCGAGCGCACCGCGTGCTCCATCGGCACCGGTCCCGTTGATGCTCTTTGCAACGCCGTCAACCAGATCGTCAACATTGAAAACGACCTGACCGAGTTCTCGGTTCAGTCCGTCACCCGTGGCATCGATGCCCTGGGCGAGGTTACCATTCGCGTCACCTCCGCCGATGGGGAAGTGTTCTCCGGCCGCGGCGCAGACTCCGACATCGTGGTTTCTTCCGCCAAAGCCTACATCAACGCGCTTAACCGCCTGATCGAGAGCAAGAAGTCCAAGTAGGTTTTACGTGTACTGCCCCGATTGCGGAACAAAGGTTGAAGAAGGCTCGGAGGCTTGCTCCAACTGCGGCATGACCGTGGTTAAGATGCGCGAGCGGATCGATCGTGCGGTCGAGATGGTAACTTATGCAGAAACCATTGGCCCCGATGCAACCACCAAGCTTCCCCCGGTAAAAGCCCGTCAATACGTCACCAAGGACGGAACGAAGATCGACCCTGCTAAACCCGTAGAGTCGCCCAGCGAGGAAAACGCTTCGCTGGGCGACATCCCAACCATCGGGGCAGGGGATCCCTACCTGACGATGCCTATTCCGAAGATTGTCGACGACAATGGCAAGATTGCCTTCGATGCGGATACCGCACCGAAAATTTACTCCCAACCTGAGGCCAAGAAGTTTAATCCGGTGCCCTATCTGGTTGCCCTGAACTTGGTCCTTGCTGCCGCCGTAATCGTTCTTGCCTATCAGCTCTGGGGGCAATAGCCTGCCTATACAGCAAGATTTATTGCAGGTATGGACATTCACTCATAAAGTGTGGTATAAAAAATTGTGCATCATCGTGATGCGAATCCAATACTTTCGATGTTTCTGAAAGAAGTGGGCTTGTCCCGCTTCTTTTGTTTACGGGAAGAATTTAAGGAGGGACATGCTAACAGCAAAGGAACGAAAGCTGCTTGAGGCACTTGAGCCAGCTGCAGCCGAACGTGATACCGAGATAGTCTCGGTTGAAATTGTGGGCGCTAAAAAATCTCCCACAATCAGGATCTATATCGACTGTAAAGGCGGCATCAGCTTTGATGAGCTTGCCAGCGCTCAAGAGTGGATCAACCAGCTCATGGACGAAATCGATCCTTTCCCCGGCGCCTACACCCTTGAAGTGTCCTCCCCGGGCATCGATCGTCCGCTCAGAACCCCCGAGCATTTCAATCGCTTCGTCGGCGAGAAGGCTCGCGTCGTCATGTCGAAACCGGTTAATGGACGCGCCAAGTGGACCGGCATCCTCAAGGGTTTCGAAGTTGACTCCGTGAAGCTTGAGGTGGAAGGCGAGCTTATCGCGCTTCCTTATGGCGACATCAAAAAAGCAAACGTAATCGCAACTATTGATTTTGGTTCTTAAGGGAAGGGAAATCATGGCAAGTTCCGAACTGATCGAGGCGCTTCAGGCTCTCGCTCATGAACGTAAAATCGACGAGTTCTACCTGATCGAGCGCTTGGAAGCCTCTTTGGCCAAAAGCTATCAGCAGATTCTCGACCTTGAGTGGGATGCTCGCGTAATCATCGATCGCCACACCGGCAAGATCTACGTCTACGAACTCGTACCCGTCGGTGAGCCCGACGAGGAGACGGGGGAGTACACCGAGTTCGAAGAGCGCGACGTCACCCCCAACGACGTCAGCCGCATCGCTGCGCAGAACGCCAAGAGCGTCATAAGCTCCATCGTACGCGAAGCTGCTCGCCAGTCCATCTACGAGGAGTTCTCCGATCGTGTGGGCGACTTGGTAACAGGCACTGTTTTGCAGGGTACCCCCGATTTCACCATCATCAAGATTCGCGATGGCGTTGAGGCTGAGCTTCCTCATTTCGACCAGAAGAAGTACCCCAACGAGCTCAACGAGCGTCCCAAGAACGAACGTTATCGCCACAACCAGCGCATCAAGACGCTGATCATCGGCGTGCGCGATCCTCAGACGGACGTTGCTCGCGGTCGCGGGGACCACATGCGTCCCTCCATCGTTGTCTCGCGCACTCATCCCGATCTAATTCGTCGTCTGTTTGAGATCGAAGTGCCTGAAATCTACGATGGCCTGGTAGAGATCAAGTCCATCGCCCGCGAGCCTGGCGAGCGCTCCAAGATCGCTGTCTCCTCGCGCGAGCGCAATCTCGATCCTGTGGGCGCCTGCGTCGGACCTCGCGGCTCCCGCGTGCGCATGGTTGTCGAAGGTCTTCGCAACGAGCGCGTCGACGTCATTCAGTGGGATGAGGATCCTGCGGTCTATGTCGCCAACGCTCTTTCGCCCGCTAAGGTCACCCGCGTTGAGGTCGATGAGGACAAATCCTACGCAACCGTCATCGTCCCCGACGATCAGCTTTCGCTGGCCATCGGCAAGGAGGGCCAGAACGCCCGCCTGGCAGCGCGCCTGACTGGCTGGCACATCGACATCAAGTCCGCTTCCTTCGCCGGCGAGCCCATGGTTGCCCCCGAGGAAGATCTGCTTGATGTCACCGATGATGCCGAAGAGGGTCTTTGCGCCTACATCCGCCCCGACGGCAGCCGCTGCCGCAACCACGCTCGACCCAACGAGCCTTATTGCGGTATCCACGCCGATCTTGAGCTTCAGTAGGTCAAATCCATGGCATCGCATCAGCGCACCTGCATAGTTTGCAAGACCGTCAACGCCAAAAATGGTTTGCTCAGGATCGTCCGGCACCCCGAAGGAGGGGTCGACTTCGACCCGTCGGGGAAGGCGAACGGTCGCGGTGCCTATGTGTGCAGTCTCGCTTGCTTCGACAAGGCGGCCAAAACCCAACGTCTCAATGCCGCTTTGAAAACCAAGCTCACCAACGACGATTACCAGCGTATCGGCAGGCAGATGCTTGATACGCTTTGCCCCGAGGACTAGGAGAAGAGGAGAATCTATGGCCGGTATGCGCGTACATGAACTGGCTAAGGAATTCGATATGAGCAGCAAAGACCTGCTCAGTCGCCTTGCCGAAATGAACATCCCAGCTAAAAGCCACGCAAGCATCTTGAGCGAGGCCAATGTGGCCAAAGCGCGCGAGAACCTTTCGCCCGAAGAGAAGGAGCGCGCAGGCAAGCTGGAAGAGGAAGAGGCAAAGCGCCTCGCCGAGGAAAAAGCCAAGGCCGCTGCAGAGAAGGCAGCCGAGGAGGCAAAGCGCCGCGCAGCCGCTGAGGCGGAGCGCGAGGCTCGCGAAGCGGAACGTGCTCGCCGCGACGAAGAGAAAGCCAAGCAGGCCAAGTCCGAGGCAGCGCGTAAGATCTCCAATTCTCCTTTCGAGAGCCTGGAGTCCCAGCTTGAGCGCGAGAAGGCGCGCCTGGAGCGCGAAGCTCGCGAGGCCGAGGAACGTCGTATCCTCGAGGCCCGTGCCCGCGACGTAGCCAAGAAGCAGGCAGTGGAACAGGCTCTTCACAATCGCGGCAACAAGAGCACCGAGAAGCGAGCTTCTGCCAAGCCCGCGCCCGCTCCCAAGAAAGCCGCCCCCGTTTCCAAAAGCAATTTCTCCTCTCTGCTCGACCAGATCAAGAACGAGGAAGAGCGTCTACAGTCCGAGCGTCGCGATGCCGCTGCCAACAAGAAGGCTAACGCCGGCTCGAAGGGCAAGGGCAAGAAGAACGGACGCCGCGGTTTCGAGCCCTCCGTTCCCGAGCTGGAGCAGACCCAAGGCGACGACCGTTACGCTCAGATGGCGATTCATGCCGAGGAATTCCAGCGCGACAAGGTGCTCGCCGAGGCTCGCGCCGCCGTTGAGGCCGCAGCTTCCAACAAAGAGCAGGGCGGCCGTCGCAAGAAGCGCAAGGAAAAGCGCGAGGCCGAAAAGCGCCAAAAGATGGCTGAGAAGGCTATCAAGCATGGTCTGGACCCCACGCTTGTCCTGGACGAGTCCGTCGTGGAGGTTCCTCAGGGTTCGACCGTGGCTCAGCTCGCCGAGCTTCTTGAGGTGACGCCCAACGACATCGTCAAGCGCCTCTTCATGATGGGCGAGATGATGACGCTCACCCAATCCATGTCCGATGAGCTTATCGAGCTCGTTGCCGACGACCTTGGTCGCAAGGTTCGCGTCGTTTCCCCTGAAGAGGAATACGCGGTCGTTTACAACGACACCGAGGAAGACCTCGAGCCTCGTCCTCCCGTGGTCACCGTCATGGGCCACGTCGACCACGGCAAGACCTCGCTGCTCGACGCCATCCGCCAGACTGGCGTTGCCGAAGGTGAGGCCGGCGGCATCACCCAGCATATCGGCGCCTCAGTTGTCAACATCAACGGAAGGCAGATCACCTTCATCGACACCCCTGGTCACGAGGCCTTTACCGCCATGCGTGCCCGCGGTGCCCAGGTCACCGACGTCATCGTCTTGGTTGTTGCAGCCGATGACGGCGTCATGCCTCAGACCATTGAGGCCATCAACCACGCGAAGGCTGCAAACGTGCCCATCGTCGTTGCCGTCAACAAGATCGATAAGCCCGGCGCCACCCCTGAGCGCGTACGCCAGGAGCTTGTCGAGCATGGCGTAATCCCCGAGGAGTGGGGCGGCGAGAATATGTTCGTCGACGTCTCCGCACGTCAGCGCATCAACATCGACGAGCTCCTTGAGACCATCCTTCTGCAGGCCGACATCCTTGAGCTCAAGGCCAACCCCAACGCGCTCGCATCGGGCTTTGTCATCGAGGCCAACCTCGACCGCGGCCGCGGCTCCGTTGCAACCGTGCTCGTCAATCGTGGCACCCTGCATCCTGGCGACACCATCGTCGCTGGTACATCCTACGGCAAGGTTCGCGCCCTTATCGACCCGCGCGGCAACCACGTCAAGGAAGCCAAGCCCGCCGACCCCGTGGAGATCTTGGGCCTCAACTCCGTGCCCGTGGCAGGCGACGAGTTCCGCGTCTTCGAGGACGAACGCGATGCTCGCCACTTGGCCGAGGAGCGCGCACTCCGTGCCCGCCTGAAGCAGCAGGAGAACCGTGCTCACATGAGCTTGGACGACCTCTTCAACCGCATCGAGGAGGGCAAGACCACCGACCTCAACCTCATCGTCAAGGCCGACGTGGCAGGCTCCATCGAGGCCCTACGCGACTCCTTTGCCAAGATGGATCAGAGCGAGGTGCGCATCAACATCGTCCATGCCGCCGTCGGTGGCATCACCGAGACCGACGTCACCTTGGCAGCAGCCTCGAACGCCATCATCATCGGCTTCAACGTCCGCCCGACCGGCAAGACCCGCGAGGTTGCCGAGCGCGAAGGCGTCGACATTCGCCTTTATCGTGTCATCTACCAGGCCATTGAAGACATCAACGCTGCACGCGTCGGCCTTCTTTCGCCTGACATCGTCGAGGAAGACACCGGTATCGCAGAGGTTCGCGAGACCTTCCGCGTGCCCAAGGTGGGCGTCATCGCAGGTTGCTACGTCACCGAAGGCGAGATCCATCGCGATGACAAGGTCCGTATCGTCCGTGACGGCACTGTTATCTACGAGGGCACCATCGATTCGCTCCGTCGCTTCAAGGACGACGTTAAGAGCGTTGCCCGCAACTACGAATGCGGCATCGGCATCGCCGGTTACCAGGATATCCATATCGGCGATACCATCGAGGGCTATCGCGTTGTCGAGGTCGAGAGGACCGAGTAATGAAGCAATCTCCTTCCTCCCGTCGCGTCAACGAGCAGCTTCGTGAAGTGGTGTCGAGCATCATCTTGTTCGAGATGTCCGATCCGCGCCTGGAGCGCGTGACCATCACCGGTTGCGAAGTGAGCTTCGACCGCTCCGTCGCCAACGTTTTCTACACCACCGACAAGTCTGAATACGTTGCCTGCGCTGACGCTCTTCAGCGCAGCGCGGGCCGTATTCGCTCGTTGGTTGCGCGCCGCCTTCCCTGGCGCGTTTCCCCCGAGCTACGTTTCGTGCTTGACTCCTCGGTCGACCAAGCAGAGCGTATCGGCGCTGTGCTCGCAAAGGAAGCCGAGCGAAACGCAGACAAGCCCGAAGAAGACTCTGAGGAATAAGCTTGATCACTCCTCAGACAAATATCACCTTGGCCGAAATGGCCGAGCAACTTAAGGCTCACTCAAGCTTTGCCATCTGCGGCCACGTAAACCCAGATGGCGACTGCTTGGGTTCCGAGCTTGCGCTTGCCCATGCGCTTAAGTCCCTGGGCAAGTCGGTGGTTTGCCTTTTGGCCAAGCCCGAGCCGGTTCCTCACAATTTGAAATTCCTTCCAGGCTCAGAGTGGCTTGTTTATCCCGAATCCTGCAATGATGCTCCTGAATGCTTCATTGGTGTCGACGTACCGACGTCCGACAGGCTAGGGGAGGCTGAAAGATTCCTGAAGAAAGCTGCTGCAAGTTTCACCATCGATCATCATGCGAGCGACACCACCTACGCCGAGCATGTCTACGTCGACCCTGATAGCCCAAGCGCTTCCATGATCGTTTGGGAGCTCATCTGCAAGATGGCTGCCCGATCCAAGGAATCGGCTCAATGCGCGCTTACCGGCGTCGTTACCGACACCGGACGTTTCGCTCATCAGAACACCACTCCCGGCGCCTTCCTGGCAGCCGCTAACATGATGGAGCAAGGAGCCGATCCAACCATCATCGCTCGCGAGCTCTTCCAGAATCGTCGCGTCCAGAGCATTCGACTAGAGCAGCTGATGTTTTCCCATATGGAGCTTCGCCAAAATGGAGCCTTCGCCTATTCGTGGCTTTCTAATGACGATTTCGTCGAATGCAACGCCGTTAAAGCCGATGCCGAGCCTTTCATCGACTCACTGAGGGATATCGAAGGGGTGCAAGTTGCGCTCATTCTCAAAGAGAACTCTGACGGCACCGTCCGCGGTAGCCTTCGCGCCAAGTACTCAACCAACGTGGCTCAAATAGCCCGTCATTACGGCGGAGGCGGGCATGTAGCTGCTGCAGGCTTCACTTACAAAGGCTCGCTCGAGGAAGCCATCAAAGAGGTTCCTAATTTTGTTATTAGTTCCTGTTTCGGCGGAGAGGCATAAGGAATCACATGGCGAAAAAACGAGGGACCTCGGGCATTTCTCGCATCATAGCAATCGACAAACCAGTAGGTAAATCATCCCACGACATGGTCAATGCCGTACGGCGCATCTATGATGAGCGCAGGGTAGGGCATACAGGCACGCTTGATCCCTTGGCTTCTGGAGTATTGACCATCTGCGTCGGTCCCGCCGCTCGTCTTGATGCCTATCTTGTCGATCATGATAAGAGCTATGTCATGGATATCGTTTTCGGCTGTTCCACCACAACCGACGACGCCGAAGGTGAGGTGCTGGAAACGGCAACGCCCAACCAGGCCCTCTTCGATACTACATTCGCAGAAGAAACCATACAGAGCCTAGTGGGTAAATCCATTCAGGTTCCACCTGCTTATTCAGCCATCAAGGTCAACGGCACGAAAGCTTATGAAGCGGCGCGTAAGGGCCAGGAAATCGTCCTCGAGGCTCGTCCCTTCGAGGTATATGAAGCTCGCCTTGAAGCGCTTGACGTACGTCTTGACGATAACGGCAACAAGCTTCCCGTCTGGCGCGTCTTCATGCACGTGTCGAAGGGTACTTATATGCGCTCCATCGCCCGCGACCTTGGTCGCAAGCTTGGCTGCCCCGCTCATTGCGGCGCTCTTCGCAGAACTCAGGTCGGCAAGCTCGACATCGCCGATTGCGTGAGCATCGAAGAACTTCAGGCCCACCCCGAGGCCTCGGTGGTCGATCCCTTGCTCCTTTTGGGCATCCGGTGGGCATTCGCCAACGACTATGAGCAAAAGATTACCAACGGCGCGCTGCTGAATCCACGTGCACTTAAACTCAACGAGCCTATCGAAGAGGACATCTTCTCGGCCATATGCTGCACCTCAAGCGTTTTCCCCAGTGCACGCCCACTGAAAGACGGCGAGCTCATCGGCATTTGCGTCGGACACGAGCTTCGCGCAATTTACGAATATCAAGAATCAAAAAATCGATTGAAACCACGATGCGTGTTTTCACAAGGAGTCGAACGTGGCACAGGTTTATAAAGTAGACGAATCTTTCGATTATTCGCTTTTCCTTGGATCATCGTGCGCTTTCGGTGTCTTCGATGGTGTTCACATGGGCCACAAATTCCTTCTTGAGTGCGCCAAAAACACCGCCACGATCGACAAGGGAGCCTCCATCGCGCTTACCTTCGATCGCGACCCTGACGAGGTTTTCAACCCTAATCGCCTTAAGAA
>CAVAUO010000036.1:0-14219 GCA_963591685.1 Escherichia coli | reverse complement strand
ATCGCACAAAGTGTCTTGCTGGACACCTCCATCGTCAGGGGCAGCTTGAGGCGAGTCCTCGGTAAGTTGCTTCAAATCAGAGGGCATGCCCTACTCCACCGTGACCGACTTGGCCAAATTGCGCGGCTGATCGACATCGCAGCCACGAGCGACTGCGACTTCCCTTGCAAGAAGCTGCAAGGGAACGCTGGCCACGATGGGCATGAAACTGTCGCGAACTTTGGGGATGTAGATAAGCTTGTCCGCCAAATCCGCAATGGAAGTGTCGCCCTCGGTCGCAATGGCGATGATGGAGGCGCCGCGAGACTCCGATTCCTTAAGGTTGCTGATGACCTTGTCGTAAATGGGGCTCTGCGTTGCCACGGCGACAACGGGGAAACCCTCGTCGATCAAGGCGATGGGACCATGCTTCATCTCGCCTGCAGCATAGGCCTCGGCGTGAACGTAGCTGATCTCCTTGAGCTTGAGCGCACCCTCGTAGCAGGTGGCAGCACCCATGCCGCGCCCGATGAAGAACGCGGAGTCGCGGCCTTCGAAAATCTTTGCAGCATCTTTAACCTGGTCGACGTTTTGCAAAACCTGCTCGATAGCGTCAGCGCAATCGGCAAGCTCGCTGAAAAGAATACGGGTCTGAGCCTGATTGAACTTACCGCGGCTGCGAGCCAGAAGCATCGCAAGCAAGGTCAGGCTGACAACCTGACCGGTGAAGCTTTTGGTCGAAGCAACAGAAATCTCTTTATTGGCCTTGGTGTAAATGACGCCGTCGGACTCACGAGCAACGCGTGAGCCGATCACGTTGGTGATGCCGAAAACCTTGGCCCCCTTGATACGCGCGTCACGAATGGCGGCAAGGGTGTCGGCCGTCTCGCCCGATTGGGAAACGGCAACCACCAAGGTAGTGGGCGTGATGATGGGGTTGCGATACCTGAATTCAGATGCGACCTCCACCTCGGTTGGGATACGGGCCCAGGCTTCGATCAAATCCTTCGCAATCAGACCGGCATGATAGGACGTGCCGCAGGCGATGATGTAAACACGATCGATGAAGTTGAGCTCGGTTCGGCTAAGGGATAGCTCGTCGATGCAAATCTCAGAACCGGAGAACCTGCCCGACAAGGTGTCACGCACCACGCGTGGCTGCTCATGAATCTCCTTCAGCATGAAATCGGGATAGCCGCCCTTTTCAGCGGCATCCAGGCTCCAATCGATATGAGTGATCTCAGGCTCAATCTGCGCCCCCTCGGAATCGTAGTAGGTGATTCCATCGGGGTTCATAACGGCATACTGCTCATCCTCAAGAATCACCACGTCCCTTGTGGCATCAATCAAGGCAACGATGTCGGAAGCGAGGTAGGAACCTTTCTCGCCGACACCCAAAACAATCGGGGAATCCTTACGGGTGACGACAATGGTGTCGGGGTTATGACTCGAAACAACAGCCAAACCGTAAGCACCGATCATACGGGAAGTTGCCTGACGCACAGCGGCAAGCAGATCGCCCTCATAAGCCTCCTCGATAAGATGCGCAGCAACCTCGGTGTCAGTGTCGGAGGCGAAGACGTGACCCTTACGTTCAAGCTCTTCGCGCAGCTCGGCGAAGTTCTCGATGATGCCGTTGTGGACAACCGCAATATCGTTTGCACACGAGGTGTGAGGGTGGGCGTTGCGCTCGGAAGGGGCGCCGTGGGTTGCCCAGCGCGTATGGCCGATACCGCAGGTGCCAAGGCAATCGTCCTCACCGATGCTTTCGACCAGACGTCGAACCTTGCCAAGACGGCGAACAACTTCGATCTCGGAATCACGCAAAACAGCGATTCCGGCGGAGTCATAACCCCTGTACTCGAGGCGCTTCAAGCCTTCGAGCAGGACGTCCTTTGCCGTGGTGCGCCCAACAAATCCAACGATTCCGCACATTGCGCTCTCCTTATATGAAAACGTTTACAAAACGAATGCTTCTTTGCAAGAACCTAGATTCTAACGCAAACACGCAGATAAGCCATGCCGCGCACAGAGCCTTCATCTACATGAAAAAGCGATGTCACATTGGACACCGCCTTTTCATTGCGAAACGAGGTTCACTTAAGCTTGGGCTTTATGCTCCTCGACAAGCTTTTGCTGAATTTCACGAGGAACGGGCTCGTATCCAACCATGGAAAGCGAGTAGCTGCCAGAACCGCGCGTTAGCGCACGAAGATCTTTGGTGTAGGTAATCACCTCGGCGTAGGGAACGCGCACTACCACAATTGTCTCGCCGTCGTCGGTCGAATCGGTGCCGATGATGCGGCCCCGACGTGTGGAAATGTCGCCCATAATGGCGCCCGCATAGGCTTCCCCTACTACGATGTTCAGTTCGCAATACGGCTCCAAGATAACGGGATTCGCCAACTCGACAGCAGCCTTGAAGGCAATGCGTGCGGCTGCCTTAAAGGCCATCTCGTTGGAGTCAACCGCATGATAGGAACCGTCGAAGCATGCAACCTTGACGTCGACCATAGGATAGCCGGCAACCGGTCCTTCCGCCATCGTCTCCTGAACTCCCTTGTCCACGGCAGGAATAAGGTTCTTAGGGATGTGACCACCGAAGACCTCGTTCACAAACTCATAGCCGCCGCCCGGATTGGGCGAAATGCGCAGCCAGCAATCGCCGAACTGCCCAGAACCACCGGTCTGCTTCTTATGACGCCCTTGAGCCTGCGCCTCCTTCCTGATGGTCTCGCGATAGGCAATGCGGACGGGCTTTTGCTCAACCTCGATTCCCAACTGAGCTTTAAGGCGGTTAAGGAGCACGTCAACCTGCAAATCGCCCATGGTGTAGAGCACCTGCTGGCCAGTCTCGTCGTTTCTTACCAAACGCAGGGTGGGGTCGGCCTCCACCTGACGCAAAAGGAAGGTGCTGAGCTTATCCTCATCGGCACGCTTGCATGCCTCGATTACCACAGGGTATTGAGGTCGCGGCAAGGAAAGAGGCTGCACCGCCAAGTCGCCCTTTACAGACAAAGTGTCGCCGGTCCTTACCTCACCGAGCTTGGGAACCACGATTATGTCGCCCGCTTTGGCGGACTTCACATCAGTTGGCTCCTTGCCCATCATCACGTAAAGATGGCCGATACGCTCTTTATGGCCGGTTCGTGCACAAATGAGCTCCCGACCAGGCTCCAAATATCCTGAAAGAACCTTGATGAAGCTCAAGCGGCCCACATAAGGGTCTGAGATGGTTTTGAAAACAACACCGGCGGGCTCGCCCGTCTCGTCAACCGCGATGGAACCCCCATCCGCCAGAGGGTAAGCGCCATGCGAACGCGGATGCGGGAAATAGGTGCAGATGTCTTCCATAAGGCTCTGAATACCCTGTTTCACTATGGTTGAGCCAACGTAAACGGGTATGAAGAGCTCTTGGGCGATAGCCTCATCAAGAAGACGCTCAAGCTCGTCTTGGGTCAACTGCTCCTCGCCATCGAGGTATTTCATCATCAAATCCTCGTCGGCTTCGGCAACCAAATCGCAAAGCTTCTCGCGGGCAGTCTCGTAGGCGTCCAGATATTCATCGGGAATATCCTCAACGCGCTCCCCGTCGTCAAGGTAATAGCGGGCCTTGCCGCGCAAAACGTCGATTACGCCCTTGAATTCCTTGTCAACACCCAAGGGGATGGTAACCGCCCCCAGACGCGAGCCGAATCGCGCATGCAGCTGAGCCATGATCAAATCAAAGTTCGCTCCCTCGCGATCTATATGGTTGATGAAGATGCAGCGACTCAATCGCATGAGCTTGGCCTCATGCCACAGATGATTGTGCATTGCTTGCGGACCCGTAACCGCATCGATTACGAACATGGCCATTTCGGCGGACGCCATCGAGCAAAGAGTGTCGCCGATGAAATCAGGCTGGCCCGAAGTGTCAAGAAGGTTGATCTTGTAGTCCTTGTACGGGATAGGTGCGATTGACGTCCCCAAGGTGAAACGGCGGCGGATCTCTTCGTCGTCATAGTCGAGATATGACTTTCCGTCATGGGTGGTACCCATTCGCGTGGTCCTGCCCGAAACGAACAGCATCGCTTCGGCTAGAGAGGTTTTGCCTGCCCCGTCCTGACCGACTAAAACGATGTTCCTTTGATGAAGAGTCGTGGGTGCTGCCATGCTTATCACCGCCTTCTGCGATTGCGCAATCATCTTGGCAAATTTCAAGCCAACCCCTCTTGCGAAATCGCACGTAAACCGATATTCACGCAATATGAACGTGTTCAGCTATTCAGTATAGACTAAAGATGCAGGTAAGCGAGGAGCTAAGAGTGACAAATGGGCTCCCGCTTCGCGCGAGAGCCCATAAGAAAGAAAACTATGAAAGGAAAATGCCGAGCGACTGAAAGCGAACGCCCCTACTCGCCTGCCACCTTGATGTTGTCGTGGATCCACTCGAGTGCCTTAGCGCGTTCTGCGCCCTCCATAAGCAGGAAGGTACGCTTGGTTTCCTGCATCATGTTGAAGTATTCCTCTTCCCCACCAGGTGCCATCTGGTGCAGCAACTTCATAAGATCAGGCATCTCGACCTTGATGTCCTCATGCGCGTAAATCGCATCAAGTACGAAACCCTGCAAAAGCTGGGCATAGGCCTGCCCCTTCAAAGTTTCCCTTACCTCATCCTCGGTAAGCTCCTGCTCTTCAAGATAGTATTCCATGCTCTTGCCCTGCTGTTCCACCTGGGCAGACAAGCTCTGCCAAAGATCCTCGGCAACAGCCGATAGCATGGATTCGCCAATCTCACCTTGCAGACGCTTGGAATACTGCTCCATTACCGCAGCCATGAAGAACTGCTCAAACTGCTCTTCAAGAACCTTGGCAGCCTGCGTACGAAAGGAATCACGCAGTTCGGAAACAGAGTGGATGCCCCTGTCGCCAAATTTGGCCTGGACCCATTCGTCCGTTACCTCTTCGGGAGCGGCAGTTGCCGGGTCTTCGCCCTTATCGATTGCCTTCGCGCGCGCGAACTCGCAGGCGAGCATCTGAATCTGAGCATCGATGTCCTCTTCAGAGACCTCGCGGCTCACGGGAACCTTAACCTCGAAGCTGCTGTAATCCGAAAGCGCATAGCGAGGCTTAGGGATGACGCGCATGGTGAAGGTGAAGGGAAGCAAATCGGCAAGAACGGTTTGAGCTTTGACGTCCGCCGAGCTCACCGGAATGATCTTCTCCTCGGTAAGGGCGTAAGGAATGAAATAGCTCATGATTGCAGACTCGATCGTCTCTTTCGCCAGCTCGGGTTCAAGGGCCTTCTCGATCTTCTCCCGAGAGCTTGCGCCCTCAAGGTTGGCAAGGCCAAGCTGGGCGACGAACAAATCAAGGCCCTTATCAAAGCCCTCAGCGACCTCCATTGCGTTAAGGTCGATCCTGAGCGTCAGAACGCCGTCGTTTTCTTCAATCCTTGTGACCTTCAAAAGCTCACCTTTCCCCTATTCTTGTATGCAAGATAGCAACCGTTGCACTAATGCATCGGACAGATAACCAAGAATAGCAGGGAATAATGCAAAACGAGAAAAAACCCCGATTCACCATCAAGCAGCAAACCACTCCCTTACAGCAGAACAAGCCAAATCCAGCAGCCAAGCTCCGGCTTGAATCAAACGAGGACGACGATTTATACGACCCCTATTCGGATTTTCATGACGGGAACCTAAGCGCACCGCACTACGAAGAAGACCCCTGGCGATAAACAAAGGTACAAAAGGCTCCAGCTCAAAAGAGCTGGAGCCTTAAAGAAGAATCTAAAGAAGAAAAACCTAGGCAAGGGCCTTCTTGGAAATCTCAACGAGGGCGGCAAAAGCCTCAGCGTCGTTGATAGCCATATCGGAAAGAACCTTACGGTCAAGCTCCACGCCGGCCTTCTTCAAGCCGTTCATGAAGGTGGAGTAGGACATACCGTTGATACGGGCGCCGGCGTTGATACGAGTGATCCAAAGACGGCGAATCTCACGCTTCTTGTTGCGGCGATCGCGGTACTGATACTGGAGGGAGTGCTGGACCTGTTCCTTGGCGGCACGATAGGAACGGCTCTTTGCACCGTAATAACCCTTTGCGCGCTTCAGAATGGTACGGCGCTTTTTGTGAGCATGAACTGCACGCTTTACACGAGGCATCTTATATCTCCCTTACTACTATCGAAGACCGAGGTTGCGAGCGATGACCTTCTGGTCAGACTTGGCAACTTCTGTTTCATGACGGAAATTACGCTTGCGCTTCTGGCTCTTCTTGGTCAGGATGTGGCTCTTGTAAGCCTTGGAGCGCATGATTTTGCCAGAACCGGTAACGCGGAAGCGCTTGGCGGTGCCCTTATGGGTCTTCATCTTAGGCATTGGTTTTCCTTTCCCTAATCTTCCTTTTTGTCCTTCTTCTTCACTGCGGAAGGCAAAGGAGCGATAAGCATGTGCATGTTGCGGCCTTCCATCTTAGGCTGATTCTCGATAACCGCAACGTCCTTCAAGTCGTCAGCGAGACGCTCGAGGATGGTCAAACCTTGTTCGGGATGCGACATCTCGCGACCGCGGAACATGATGGTGATCTTGACTTTGGAACCACTTTCGAGGAAGCGAAGAACGTGCTTCTTCTTGGTGGTGTAGTCGCCCACGTCGATCTTCGGGCGGAACTTCATTTCCTTGACTTCGACCTTGCTTTGCTTCTTGCGAGCTTGCTTGGCGCGAATAGCCTGATCGTACTTGAATTTGCCGTAATCCATGATTCGGCAAACCGGAGGATCCGCCTGGGGGGCGATCTCGACCAAGTCAAGGTTCTTGCCGTCAGCGACACGCTGAGCTTCCTCGATACGGCAAATACCGAGCTGAGTTCCGTCGTAATCGATCAGACGAACCTCACGAGCACGGATTGCGCCGTTGAGACGTGGCTCTTGAGCAGCTATAGTGCCCACCTCCTTCGTTAAAGCAACCTCATCATCGGGCAAACGATAAGGTTTTAAATCACTGCAACAAAAAACCCGCATACCTGCGGGTTAGGAAATACCTAGAAGGCAATTCATAAACCCATCAGCAACCCTTAATCAGGCACCGAACCAGGTGGAAGTGCGAAGCTTCACTTGTTACAGCTCGTTTACTATATCAAAATTCGGCTCGCGCGCAAGGAAAATCGAAAAATATTTCCTTGCACCTCCGCAGGAACACATCGCGTACGCAAAGCGAGCCATCCCTAGGCATCGCTTGCCTCCTCGTCGAAATCGTCCGTGGTCGAAGTTTCCTCGAACAAGGTTTGCGAGCCATAGCTCGGATTGGCTATCCAGCCCTCGTTGTCGTCGACCTTGATTTTGAAGAGCAGTCGATTCCCATCAAGGGCGATGGATTCGACCGTGCAGGTTTCCCCTGGCGAAACCTCGAAGGGGAAACTTCGCAGATCGCGTTCGCGATAGACCGTGAAGCTGCGTCCGGCGGTAAGCGCTGCCGTATCGTAGGAATGCGCGTTCAGGGAGCGATACGAAAAGGAAACAGCTTCGTCGTGTTCAAGCGCCAGAGAACCGTCTCGACTGGTGAAGTCGAAGGTGGCCTTTGTCAATCCGGTGGCGTAGCACGTGAAGTCAACGGTCACTTGAACGCCGTCGTCAACGGCTTGCGCGCTCATGTTGTAATTCTTCATCTCGGAAATCGGCGACCAGACGGACTCGCTGTTGGCGTAACTGGTGATAACGGGCTTGAGCTTCTTCTTCTGATATTTGTAGACGCCGGAGAATCCCTCTTGATCGTGATCACGTGCGCTGACGTAAATGAACTGGGATCCGTCAGACAAATCCATGAGTTTAAGGTTGACGTCGCTTACCTTCTTTAAATACGAATGATTGGCGGCAGTGAAGCTGATGGCCTGCTTCTTGTTGATGATCAAAGTGATTTCGGAGAGGTATTTTTTACCCTTCCAATCCTTTTTAAGGACGGGCTTGAGTTTGATGCTATCCACTTCCCCATCGCCTGTCACATCGTAAGCGCTTGTAGAGACAGACTTTGATTTGTTGGTGGAAAGGCTGTATTGCAAAATTACCTTGTTGGTAGCTCGTTCTGCATTTTGCTGCTTTTCGCTTGAAAAAGAGCAACCCGTAAGAAGATAGATAGCAAAAACGACTACCAGCAGAGCAAGCGCGGCCAAGATAATGCGCTGCATGTTGGCAAAAGGAACCTCGGGATCCAGATCGTCTTCGGATTGCGTCACAGCGGCGGGTTCCTCAGGAGCGGCTTTTGTTTCGTCCAAAACCTCCCCTTGACATGCCGCTCCTTTAGACCGAGTCCCGGCAGGAACCTCTTCCCTGATCGTGGCAATTACTTCCTGGTCAGGGCTCTCATCATTCTCGATGGAACGAATGGAACCAGGATTGCCAGGCGCTGAACTTGCGGGCGCATGGACAGTGGATGCGCTAACGACGATGAGCTCATCGTCGTCGTCCGAGGCGGAATCGATGTCAATATAACGGTAGCGATCGTCTGCCATGGCTCAAGCTCCCTTTATTTCATATATTCAGACATGGCAGCGCCGATCTGCTGATTAAGTTTGTCGGCTTCTTCGGCATCAGTCCCCACGCTGAAGACGTAAATCTTAATCTTGGGCTCAGTGCCGCTCGGCCTAACGATCGCCTTGTTGCCTCCCGCAAGATCGAACTCAATGACGTTGGCGCTCGGCAGTCCGTTAACGCCAGCCTGGTAATCCACAACGCCTTCGACGGCCAGGCCGGCAATCGTAGAAGGGGCGCTTTCACGGAAGGATGCCATCAACTCCTGCATTTTCTGCGAACCCGAGACCCCCTCGAAAGTGAAGCTCAAGGTTTTGTTTCGATGGTATCCGTACTCGGCGTAGATGTCCTGCATAGCGATATAGAGCGTTTTACCGATGCTGCGATAGTAACGCGCCATTTGACAGATAAGCATTGAGGTGACGACGGCGTCCTTGTCGCGCGCATGCGTACCGGCAAGATAGCCGTAGCTTTCCTCGAAACCGAACACAAAGCGCTCGGGGTGACCCTCGGCCTCGAGCTCGGCGATGATGCCACCGATGTACTTGAAGCCCGTAAGGCAACGGCGCATCTCGACGCCGTAATGCTCGGCAACCTGATCGGCCAGGCTCGTGGAAACGATAGTGGTAACCGCTACGGGATTTTCAGGCATGCTGCCAAGCTTGGAGCGCATGCGGCAAAGA
Organism: Escherichia coli; assembly: GCA_963591685.1. Taxonomy (GTDB): domain Bacteria; phylum Actinomycetota; class Coriobacteriia; order Coriobacteriales; family Eggerthellaceae; genus Anaerotardibacter. The sequence continues at coordinate 5,048 of CAVAUO010000036.1, read as the reverse complement.
TAATCAAGAAGCAAGACGCCCATCTCGTTGCCGCTGATCAGCTGATAGTCGCCCTTATCCTCAACAGCAACGCCCACGCGATCCGTGTCGGGATCGGTAGCCAGGAGCAGGTCTGGGCGCACCTCCTCGCACAGGCGAATGCCCAATTCAAGCGCCTCACGGCTTTCGGGATTAGGGGAAGGACAAGTGGGGAAATTCCCATCGGGCTTAGCCTGTTCGGGAACAACATGGATGTCGGTGATGTTGACCTCTTCAAGAATACGGCCAACCGTCTCCAGGCCCGTGCCATTCAAGGGTGAGTAAACCAACTTCAGGGGATCCTGCTTGGAGCTGGCAGGTGCGACATCCTGCTTCAGGCAGGCAGCGATGAAATCGTCGATGATAGATTCAGGGACGTATTCGATAAGCCCCTCGTTCAAGAAATGCACGAAATCACCGAACTTGACATCATCGAAAACGTCGACTTTGGAAATGGCCTGGGTGATGGCATCGGCTATATCACTTGCAATCTGGCAGCCGTCCGGCCCGTAAACCTTGTATCCGTTGTACTTGGCGGGATTGTGGCTTGCCGTCACGTTGATGCCGATACCGCATTTAAGCTCACGAGTGGCAAAGCTCAGCAGAGGCGTGGGCTCCAAGCGTGGAAACACGAAGGCTTTGATGCCATTGGCAGCCAAAACGCCAGCAGCGGTATGGGCAAAGAGCTCGGAGTTGATTCGGCAGTCGTAGCAAATAGCAACACGGGGAGGAAGGGACGAACCAGCAGCAAGCTCCTCCTTGATGAAGTCGGCGATGCCCTGAGTGGCCTGGCCGACAGTATGGATGTTCATGCGATTGGTGCCGGCGCCCAGAACGCCGCGTAAGCCGGCCGTGCCGAACTCAAGCGTCTTATAGAACGCGTCCTCGATAAGGACGGCGTCGCCCTTCATCTGCTTAAGCTCAACCGAAAGCGCCTCGTCAGACACGCAAGTGCACCAACGATCGTAGCTGTTCTGGTAATCCATATCCTCAAACTCCTAGCAAAACCGTGCTTAGCAACAGGTCATATGAACAAAAAGTATAAAGCATGAGCGCTTCTTCGTGCTTATTATCGAATTCAAGCTCAATGTTGCCCTCATATTTAGAAACACTTAATATCTCACTCAGCAAACGTGAAAATAGTTAGGAGCACGATGGAAACCTCGCGTTACCGCGCCATGATACATGCTGTAGACGAAGGAAGCCTATCCAAAGCTGCACAGGTCATGGCATATACGCCGTCGGGCGTGAGTCAGCTGGTCGCAGCGCTTGAACGCGATTTGGGATTCCCGCTCTTAGAACGAACGAAACGCGGCGTGTACCCCACCAGTGCCGGCGAGGAATTGATGGGCGCCTTAAGGTCCATCATCGCCGAGGAAGACCGACTTCTTCAGTTGGCTGCTGAGGTGAAAGGACTCTCCACCGGCTCGGTCACCATCGGTTCCTATCCCAGCGTCGCCACCCATTGGCTGCCCCGCGTCGTCAAGGAATTCCACAAGGAATTCCCTAACATCCGCATTCAGATGAATGAGGGAATTCATCAGGAAATTGACGAATGGCTTGGCAACAAAGAGGTCGACTTGGGCTTCATCAGCTACGAGGAGTCCATGGCCTGGGACTGGATTCCCTTAGCCGAAGATCCCATGGTAGCCGTACTCCCCTGCGACCACCCCCTCGCAAAGAACGCAAGCTTCCCGCTGGAGGCTTGCGAGGACCAAGCGTTTATCATGCCCGGTCGCGGCCAAGACATCGACACGCTCAAACTCCTGAACGACCACAATATTCATCCCAACGTTGTGTTCGACACCATCGAAAACTCTTCGACCATGGCCATGGTCGAGCAGGGGCTTGGCATCAGCATCATGAACAAGCTGGTAACGCAACGCACGAATTTCGACGTTGCCTGCATTCCCGTAGAGCCGAGCTCTAGCATCACACTGGGAATAGCCTGCCCCTCGCTCACTTCCGCCTCTCCCGCGGCACGACATTTCGTCGAGTTCACCAAACCATATCTCACTAAAATCAATGAGCTGAATTCATAGGAAATCAGGTTCGAAACATGAGCCAATCGGACAATAGTGCAAAACTTTCCTTCTACTCCCCCTGCAACGATGAAGCCTACGCGCTTGAGCTTGCAAACGCAGAGGAGTTCTCTCAAATCAGCGACCGTCTTCTTGCCTACTATCGGGGCCACTTCACCCAAGAACTGCTTTTTCGAACAAGAGCGCTTAAAAGATTGAAGTCGTGGCTCAAAGCAAATGAAGCGGAATTGCTTGATGCGCTGCACATGGATTTGGGAATCACAACGCGCGATGCTTATCTTAACGAACTTATGCCAGTCTACCGGGGCTTGCGCCTAACGCTTGAAAACATGAAAGGCTGGTCGAAGCCGAAAAACGTAACAAGGCTAGCGTTCCCTTTCACCACCAAAGTCGAGATTCACCAAAGCCCTCTTGGCCTTGTGACCATAGTGGGCTCTGGCACGCACCCGCTACAAGACTGCCTCTCTCCCATGGTGCAAGCCGTCAGCGCAGGGAATTGCGTACTTCTTAGCCCGCACGAAGCAAATACGAACACGGCTCAGCTTCTTCGCAAGCTCTGCCGGGAATGCTTTGACAGCAGGTTCGTGTTTTGTTTGCCGGCAAGCAAAGACATAAAATCTCTCGCCCTGAAAAGCAAGGTCAGCAAGATCTTCTTTTACGGAAACGCAGAGGATGGCGCAATGGCGCTTCATGCAGCGGCCGACAGCTTAACTCCGGTAAGCCTGGCACTAGATGCTGCATGCCCCTGCATCATTGATAGCGACGCGGACCCGAATCGCTTGTTGCGCGCATTCTCCCGCAAGACGCATTGCGGCCCTAAGGATGCCTACAGCGCACCAAACCACTTTTATGTGCATGAAAGCATGCCGAAGGAATACATCGACCGCCTTAAAGCCATACTGCCAAATGCCGTGATTTTGGAATGGGAAGAAGAAGATCGGTTCCGCCTGTCAAGAAAAATCGAAGAACTTGGGCGCATACGTGTTTGTTATCTATTTTCAAGAGACGAAAAGCTCCAGAAGCGACTAGCGCAACAGCTGAACTGCGAACTGCTTCTCATGAACGACTACCCCAGCATCATAGATGATGAGCATTCGATAATCCCTGCTAAGCGCTTAAATAACGCAATCTCCCTCCAAGCTGAGCGCGGCTTTGAAGCTTTCAGTCGTTCAAAGATAAGCCTAAATAAGCCCAACCTGTTAGAATTGCCCCTACGCATTGCGAAGAACGCAAGAGTACGCTTGCTGAGCGTCCTTGCAACTCGCAAGGCTGAAACTGAGCAAAAGTAAGGAGCACCATGCACCTGCCTGGACTTATCACCGTCACATCCGAGCAAATAGAACTTAAAGAACAAGCGAGCAAACTGCTTGCCCAAAGATCGCTCACCGAGCCTTGGATGAAAACCTTCCTTGAGGGAATCAAATGCAATGAATCGCAAAAAGCGGAGTACGCCTTGCTCAAGTACACCAAATTGGTCGAGATGGGCAGCAATGCGGGTCGTGTGTTTAGCTTGATCGATGGCACAGGCGCACTCATCGCGTATCGCCACTCCGAGCAGGAATTCGACAACGAGTACTACGAAGGCGAAGCCTGCAAGTACGCCGAGAAGCACTGCTCGCTCGATAGCAACCATCGCTATCTCATCACCAGCCAGCAAGCCATCATGGCACCGGTCTCCGACTTTGGCTGGGAAGAAGAGTTCACAGGAGGCGCCGACTTCTTGCATCTGGTTTGCGCAGCAACTACCGACAACTCCAAAGCTAGCCTCGAAAGTCTTTTGAAGCCTCTTATGGATTATGCCGACGCAAACAAACTCGCCCTCTTCACCGAATGCTTCGGCGATGACGATCAAGCGCTTTTTGAGTCCCTTGGCTTTGATACCTTGCAGATGCTTGAAACCGAGATGCCAACCAAGCTCTCAATCGATTTCGGTGAAAACGCGCCGAAGATGACCCAGCAAGACATCTTCCGAGAGCTTGAGAACTTAGGGGCGGGTGGAGCTAAAGCCGAAGCCGCAATGGGTGGCATGAAACTCAAAAAGGAAACCGTCCCCTTCAGCGAACGCATGATGGGCCGCCGTCCCCAATTCCATTTGAAATAAAGCTGAAATTCAAACAATTTGCCTAAAAGAAAGGATCGAAATGTCCACGCTCGACACCATCAAAAACATCCTGAACGAAAATCTTGACATCGCCCCTGAAGACATCACCCTTGATTCAACCTTCGATTCCCTCAACATCGACTCTCTGGACATGGTTGAACTGATTTGCGCACTCGAAGACGAGCTCAACATCGATTTTGGCGAGCCCGAAGGTCTTGAGACCGTAAACGATCTTATCGAGTACGTCGACTCGCTCTAGGATTCGCCGAAGCGGCAAGCAAGGCGATGGAGCAATCTCAAATCGCGAAGCCGCATCCAGCAATCACATAAACCAAGTGGGCATCACGCCTCACTTGATTGCCCACTTGCTAAAACAAGAATGGCGCCTTTCGGCGCCATTCTTGCATTTGCCGATATAAAAGCCGCAAACTAGATCTCATCGACTGTTGGAACATCCTCTTTATACTGCTCGGTCAGGCGATTACCGTACACGAAGTACTTGGTGCCCTTGGCAACAACGCCACTCAGCAATAGCACAACGATGATGTTCGGTATCGCCATTAGAGCATTGGTGATGTCGGAGATCGTCCATGCGATGTCGCCAACGCCAATTGCACCCAAGAAGGCAACACCAACATAAACAACCTGATAAGGCTTGATTCCCTTGACGCCGAACAGATAGGTAATCGCACGATTGCCGTAATACGACCAACCGATGATGGTCGAATAGCTGAAGCAAACCATACCCAAAGTCAAAATGGGAAGCCCGATGAAAGGAATCTTGGAGAAAGCGGTGGTGGCCAAGCTTGCGCCGGTCCAGATATCAGGGTTTTCTAAGATGGCATTGCCGATCTCGGGGTAAGCAAGCATGGTGGATACCAAAACAA
>CAVAUO010000035.1:0-14220 GCA_963591685.1 Escherichia coli | reverse complement strand
ATCGGTTATCACCGGCGAAAGCGTGCCTGTCGAGGTTGGCCCTGGCAGCGCCGTTACGGGCGCTACCACCAGCTTGAACGGCTGGTTCACCATGAGAGCCGAGCGCGTGGGGGCTGACACAACTTTGGCGGGGATTATCCGCCTGGTAGACGAGGCCACTTCGTCTAAGGCCCCTATCGAGCGTTTGGCCGACCGCATCAGCGCGGTGTTCGTTCCTGCTGTCATCGCGATCGCTTTGGTGACCTTCGTGCTTTGGTGGGCGATCACCGGTGATTTCGCCGCAGCGGTCAACCATGGCATCAGTGTGCTGGTTATCAGCTGCCCGTGTGCGCTCGGGCTGGCCACGCCAACCGCGATCATGGTTGGTACGGGGCGCGGTGCCACCGAGGGCATCTTGATCAAGAGCGCCGAGGCCTTGGAAACCGCTCAATCCGCACGCACCATCGTCTTCGACAAGACGGGCACCATCACCACCGGCAGCCCGCGTGTGACCGATGTGATCCCCTTCGACGTGGAAAAGGAACAGCTCGCCTTCTTTGCTTATGCAATCGAGAAACGCTCCGAGCACCCCTTGGCCAAAGCCATTGTTGATTACGCTTTTGACCTGGGCGTTGTGCACAAAGAAGAGGCTGCAGGAGACAGCTCGGGTGCTTCTGCTTCTGGTGGCACGGCAGCGCAGGAGGAAGAGCAGGCTTGCGATGAGGCAGCTCCTACCGCAGCGCAGGTGGAGGAGTCCATCTGGTCCTTTGAGCAGATCCCCGGCGGCGGCATCAAGGCCGAGATCGAGGGCATCGTTTGCTTTGCGGGCAACGCGCGCCTGATGGCCGACCAGGGAATCTCAACTGCCGACTGCGCCGATGCGGCCACGCGCCTTTCCTCAGAGGGCAAGACCGTCCTCTACTTCGCTTGGGGCGATGAGGTGCGCGGCTTGGTGGCGGTGGCCGATCTGCCCAAGGAAACAAGTGCCCAAGCTATCGCTGAGCTGGGCTCCATGGGTCTGAAAACGGTCATGCTCACGGGCGACGACGAGCGCACCGCCAAGGCGATTGCCGCTCAGGTGGGCATTGATGAAGTGGTGGCAGGCGTTTTGCCTCAAGGAAAAGAAGAGGTCATTCGTAAGCTTTCGAGTGAGGGCAAGGTCGTCATGGTGGGCGACGGCATCAACGACGCGCCTGCCCTGGCGCGCGCCGATGTGGGCATTGCGGTAGGTGCCGGCACCGACATCGCCATTGATGCCGCCGACATCGTGTTGATGCACAACGATCTGCGCGATGTTCCTGCGGCTCTGGATCTGTCGCATGCGACCTTGCGCAACATCAAGCAGAACCTGTTCTGGGCGCTTTTGTACAACGTCGTGTGCATCCCTATCGCCGCCGGCGCCTTCAGCTGGGCAGGCTTGAGTTTGAACCCTTGGATCGCCGCAGCTTGCATGAGCTTCTCGAGCGTGTGCGTGGTTACCAACGCCCTGCGCCTGCGTGGTTGGAAGCGCAAGGCCTAAGGCGCTCGCGGTGCGGCGGCTCGCCGACTGCGTGCGAATAGCCAATACGTGCTCTCGTCAGCCCGATACGCGTGCGTTTGCCCGCACCTGCGTCAGCCCTATTGCTGCACAGCTGCCCGCCTGCCCCTGCGTCAGTCTTATTCCTGCGCAGCTGTTCAAACTTGCGTCATACATCTTCAAGCAAAAAAAGAAAGCTCCAGGCGCAATGCCTTGGAGCTTTCTTTGGTTTTGGTGCGATGCTTGAGCGTGCTTAGCGCAAACCTGCTTTCACCATCGAGATGCGATCCATGCTGCGACAGATGAGGCCGATCTTAGGAACGTAGCAGTACAGCTCCATGCCCGTCTTGCAGCGGAACTGGCACTCCAGGCAGGGGTTGCGGTCGCAGTAGGCGAAGGCATCCTCGTCTGCGAAGGCGAAGACGATGGGGGGCCATTTCTTCGGCTGGACGTACTTCATCTGCATGCCGGTGAAGGTTTTAAGCGCGAACCACTTGGGCTCGCAGCCGGGCTCGCCGACCTTCCAGGAAATCTCGGTGCAGTTGTTGTTGTAGCCGCCCAAGATCTTGTAATCGAAATGGATGCGATCGTCGACTTCTTCCCAGTTGATGGGAACAAGCGGCTTCATTTCCTTGCCGTGGCAGCTTGGAACCACCGCCTCGTGACCGTAGGGCAAGTCGATACGCAGCGAGCGCTCGCCGTCGTTGATGAGCTCGATTTCCTTGGCGTCATCGAGGTTGGCGTATACATGACCGCATTCCTCGCAGATGAAAAACGGGATATGAGAAAGCGTGGTGCGCGGCTTCCAACTTGCGTGGGTGCGCGTGGGTGAAAAATCTGCCATGTCCATCCCTCCAGTCAGTCCAATGGCTTTTAGTAAGAAACTATAGCCAATTTGCCTTGGTTTAGGAGCTTAAAAGGCTGCGGGCTTGGGCGTTTTCCTTCGATTTTGTCCCGTAAAAGAAGCAAAGGTGCGCCAAGGTTTTGGAGGGCTTGTAGAGATATGGAAAAATATTTCCACAAATCGCGAAAAGTGACCGCAAAACAGGTAATCCCAAGGGCTCCCTTTCTTGACTTGCAAAGGGCGCAAACATACGATTTACCTGTTTACTTAACACCCTGAACATGGAGGGAGAGCGCGAATGAGCGTTTACCAGGAGGCATACCATCTGCCCGAATTTAACTACGACTTCGAGGGCCTCAACATCGAGGTTCGCGGTCAGATTCACATCGTCAAGTTCAACGATGCCAAGAACCTGAACGCAATGTCCTACGCTCAGATGCGTGACTTCAACGATTACCTGAAGCTCGTCCGTTACGACAAGGACGTTCGCGTCATCGTCCTCGGTGGCGAGGGCAAGTCCTTCTGCGCTGGCTTCAACCTGAACGACCTCAACCTCGACGTTCCCGAGGACATGGGTCGTGCTCAGCGTGACTTCTACATCATGCAGACCATCTGCTCCGATCAGGTCGTCAACATGCGCAACTGCCCCCAGATCATCATCGGTGCTCTCACCGGTCATGCAATCGGCGGCGGCCTTTCCCTTTCCTGCGCTTGCGACCTGCGCGTCCTGGGCGAGTCCTTCAAGATGCAGGCTGGCTACCTCAACATCGCTCTTACCGGTACCGACATGTCCGGTTCCTACTACCTGCCCCGCATCGTCGGTTTCGCACGCGCTACCGAGGTTCTGACTACCGCTCGCCGCATCGGCGCTGAAGAGCTTCTTGAGTGGGGCTTCGCAAACCGCGTCGTCGCTGACGACCAGGCTGTCGAGACCGCTGTCGAGATGGCAGAGCAGATGATCAAGAACTCCGCTCCCTTCGGTCTGCGCATGACCAAGGAGTCCCTGCAGACCTCCCTCGACAACTCCTTCGACACTCAGATCAAGATGGAGAACCGCAACCAGGTTCTGGCTTCTCAGACCGAGGATGCTCGTCGCGGCGTTCTGAAGATGAACCCCAAGCTGCGCGAGGACGTGAAGGCCAACCCCCAGAACTACACCTTCAACAACCTGTAAGGTGCCGGGCCTTTAAAAGCCTTCCGGGTTTCAGCCTGATCTTCAAAGGACGGTGCGATTGCGCGCCGTCCTTTTTTGATATATGGCATGCTACATGCGTAGTTGGTGAGCCAAGGTACGTCGAGACCCGCGGTTGCGCCGCGGCAGGCGAAGACCCTTGCGGGTGTCGCCCGTTCCGCTGTTCAGAAGCCCAGGTCTAAGACCTGGGCTTCTTCATGCGCTCACTGCTTCAGCTTTTAATATGCGGATTTCTTCGAAATCCTCTTTTTGGTTTTCAGAGCGAACCCTTCAGGATCTCCGCCTGACGTGGCGCTTCGTGCGTTGGCGGTTACTTGTGATAGGGCTCGTTGCGGCTGATCTTCATGGCGCGGTAGAGCTGTTCCAATAAGACCACGCGTGCCAGGTTGTGAGGCAGGGTGATAGGTCCGAAGCTGATGCGCTGGGTAGCCATCTTCTTGATCTCGTCGGTGACGCCGTCGCTGCCGCCGATGATGAAGCAGAGGTGGCTGTCGCCCGAAAGCGTAAGTTCGTCGATGCGCGCCGAAAGTGCTTCGCTCGAGAGTTCCTTGCCTTTGATGTCGAGCAGCAGGATGGGGCAGCGCTCGGGCAGCGCGTCGGTTAAAAGCGCACCTTCCTTCTCGCGCGTGGAATCGGGCAACTCGCGGACTTCGACCTTGGCGTAACCGCTCAGGCGCTTCAGGTATTCGTTGCAAGCTTCCTTCCAGAATTTTTCTTTAAGCTTGCCGACGGCGAACACGGTGATTCGAAGCATGGGGCATATCCCTTTCGCGTGGAAATTAATGCACTGTTTACGTATGGTAACGCGAGAAAAACCATGAGCCGCTATGATACTGAACTGATATACGAAAGAACCCGCGCGCGTTGTTCGCGGGCCGAAGAAAGAGAAGAAATGTCACTTCCTGCATCAGATTTGAACAAGAAGGCCGACGGCCGCACCACCATGGAATTGGGCAAGGTTCTGCCCTTGACCGCTGAGGTGAAGGACGATCACCTTTTCATCGGCGGCTGCGACATGGTCGAGGTTGCCAAGGAGTTCGGCACGGCGCTTTATGTGTTTGACCAGGCCGACCTTGAGGCTCGTATGGACGAATACGTGCAGTCCTTTAAGAAGTACTATGGCGAAAAGGCCCAGGTTGCCTACGCTTCCAAGGCGTTCCAGAACAAGGCCATCGTCAAGTTGGCACTTGAGCACGGCATGTGCCTGGACGTTTCGGGCGGTGGCGAGCTGGCTGTAGCTTTGGCCGCAGGCTTCCCCGCAAAGCGCGTGATCGTTCATGGCAACAACAAGACCTCGCAAGAACTGCGCGAGGCTATCGAGGCCGGCGTGGGCTGCATAGTTGTTGACTCCCGCATCGAGCTTGGCCGCATTTCCGAAATTGCACAGGAAATGGGCGTTGTGCAGGATGTTTACCTGCGCATCACCCCGGGCGTCGAGGCCGACACCCATGAGTTCATCCGCACCGGCTGCGAGGATTCGAAGTTCGGCTTCACCATGCGCGAGGACTTCGCCTTCAAGTGCGTCAAGACCGCGATCGAGACTCCTGGCGTGCGCCTGACCGGCTTGCATTGCCATATCGGCTCTCAGATTTTCGCGCTGCATTCCTTCCGTGAGGCCATCGAGGTGATGATTCAATTCATCAAGCGCATTAACGATGAGTACGGCTACGAGATCGAAGGCCTTGATCTGGGTGGTGGCCTGGGCATTGCCTATGTTGCCGAGGAAGAGCCCCCTACGATCGAGAGCTTTGCCAAGCTCACCTGCACCGCGGTTAAAGAGCTTTGCGCCGAGTACGGCGTGAAGGAGCCCCGCATCGCAGTTGAGCCAGGCCGCTCCATCGCGGCAACCCCCGGCGTCACTTTGTACACCGTGGGCATCTTGAAGACTCTGCCTGGCATCCGCAACATCGTCGCAATCGACGGTGGTATGTCCGACAACATCCGTACCGCGCTCTACGGCTCCGATTACGAGCCCGTGATCGCCAACAAGGCAGGCCAACCCCGCACCAAGGTTGTCACCCTGGTGGGCAAGCACTGCGAGTCCGGCGATGCCGTTGCCGCCAATGCTTCCATTCAGGACCCTGATTTGGGTGACATCGTGTGCATGTTCGGCACTGGCGCCTACTGCCACTCCATGAGCAGCCGCTATAACGGCCAGACCCGCCCCGGCATCGTGTTTGTCAAGGACGGCCAGGCCAAGCTGGTCACCCGTCGCGAAAGCTACGCCGACCTCATGGCCTGCGACCTTGATTAAATTCCACCCCGTGTTTTATCGGCCCTTGTTTTCAGGAGGAAGCAAATGACGATTCGTGTTGGTTTGTGCGGAACCGGAACCGTTGGTACCGGCTGCATCGACATCATTCAAAAACATCACGATGATTTCCTGTCTCGTTACGGCATCGATCTGCAGCTGACGCGTATCTGCTCGCGTAGCTCCGATGTGGCTGAGGCGCACGGGTTGGGCTCTTTGTTCACCTCTGATTATCGTGAGGTGGTTTCCTCTGATGACGTCGACCTGGTCATCGAGCTGTTCGGCGGCACCGGTATTGCCAAGGACGTGATTACCGAGGCTCTGCACAACGGCAAGCACGTGGTTACCGCCAACAAGGCTGTTATGGCATCCTCCGGCGAGGAGATTGCCGCTTTCGCCCACAAGAGCAATCTCGAGCTGGGATTTGGCGCTTCCGTCGGCGGCGGTATCCCCATCATCGGCCCCTTGAAGCATTCCTTGGGCGCTAACGACATCACTTCGATCATCGGCATCGTCAACGGCACCACCAACTACATGCTCACGCGCATGGAGGCTGGGCTTTCCTACGACGAGGCACTCAAAGAGGCGCAGGACAACGGCTTCGCCGAGGCCGACCCGACCGCTGACGTCGACGGTTTCGACGCTGCAGCCAAGATCGCGATTCTGGCCGCCATCGGCTTCAACGTGAAGATCACCATCGATCAGGTGCATACCGAGGGCATCCGTCGCTTGAGCGCGCTTGATCTGTCCACCGCGCACGACATGGGTTACGCCGTGAAGCTTCTTGCCATCACTGAGCGCAGCGCTGAGGGCGTGGTCGCGCGTGTTCATCCAGCCATGATCCCGCTTGATCATCAGCTGGCAAGCGTCAATGGGGTGTATAACGCAATCTACGTCACGGGCGACGCCCTGGGCGAGGCCATGTTCTTCGGCGAAGGCGCCGGCGCCGGTCCTGCTGCTTCCGCGGTAATGGGCGACGTGGTCGACATTGCTCGCCGCCTTGAGAAGGGCGCTCCTGCCCTGGGTGGTTACACCGTGCCCGACAACTGCCCTGTTGTGGATATTTCCACTCTGGAAATGAAGTACTACCTGCGCTTCCGCGTGGCCGACCGTCCTGGCGTTCTGGCCAAGATGGCAACGGTGTTCTCGGAGTACGGGGTTTCGCTGCAATCCGTCCAGCAGATGGGCAACAAGCAGCGCGACGACGTGAACCTGGTGTTCATCACGCACTCCGCCAACGAGGGCAAGATCAACGACGCAATCGACGAGATCTTAAGCCTCGATATCGTCACCGGTGGCGCTCCCTCCGTCATCCGTGTTGTCGACTAAGCGCGCTTAGCATACGAAGTCAAAAGGCGCAGCTCGTGTTTGAGCTGCGCCTTTTCATATGTCCATCTTGCAAGGGGGTAGTTCGGCGGTCCTGCTTCAAGGGAGTGACCCTGAGCGGCATCTTGAAGGCTCTATGCTGCAAAGCTTCCTTTCGGCGCCTAGAACAAAAAGCGGCCGTTGTCTTTGTTGGGAAAGCCCATGGTAAGGGAGTCTATGTCGTAGGGCGTTGCCTGGTAGACGTAGTAGTTCAGCCAGTTGGTGTAGATGAGTTGGGCGTCGCTGCGCCATACCGCGCAGGGCTTTGCCGTGGGGTCGTCGCCCGGGAAGTAGTTCCTCGGCATCGCGGCTTCGTTGCCCGCTTCAAGATCGCGCTGGTACTGAAGGGCGAGTGTGTCCGCTTCGTACTCGGGATGGCCGAACACGAAGAAGTGGCGGCTGTCGGTGCTCTTGGCGATGTAAACGTCGTCGTTTGCGTTGTTGGCGCCTGCCAGCTCCTTGAAGTTTGCAAGGCTGTCTCGGCCGCCGACGATGATGGGCTCAAGCTCGGGGTGCGCCTCGATGTCGGCGGCGCTGATGAAAGCGGTTTGGGCGCGCGGTGCCCAAACCAGGTCGTTCACGCCGCGTACCAGCGGGCTTGAATGCTTGACCACGTGGTGCGGGAAGATGCCCAGCTTCTTTTCGGGCAACTGGTGGTTTTGTATGCCGTAGTGATGGTAGATGCCGGCCTGCGCGCTCCAGCTGATGTAGAAGGTGCTGAACACATGCTCTTTGGCCCAGTCGAAGATCTCGCAAAGCTCGGGCCAAAAGTCCACCTCCTCGAAACTCTGCGTTTTGACGGGCGAGCCGGTTACGATCATGCCGTCGTAGTGCTTGTTGCGAATCTCGTCGAGCGTGACGTAGAAATCGCGCATGTGTTCCATCTGGTTGTCGAAGGAATTGCTGTCGGTGCGCAGAAGCTCGATATCCACCTGCAAAGGCGAGTTGGAGAGTTTGCGCAGGATGAGCGTTTCGGTTTCGATTTTGGTGGGCATCAGGTTTAAAATCAGCACGCGCAAAGGACGAATGTCCTGATGAATGGCGCGGTATTCCGTCATTACGAAAATATTTTCGCTTTCGAGTATGCCGGTTGCGGGCAAAGTATCGGGAATCCTGATGGGCATGATGCTTCCTTAGATGAATGTGTGTCAATAAAGGATAACGTAATATGCGCATGAGTTGTTAGGCGGCTTCGACCGCGCGTATGACGGAGGCTTGACCATGGCGAAAAAGCAAGAGAAGAAGACCAACGCCGTGCGCGAGATCGAACGGACGGGCATGCCCTACGAGTTCCATTTCTTCGAGGGAGCCGAGGGTAAATCGGGGGTTGAGATAGCGCAGATGCGCGGCGAGGACCCCGACCTCGTGTTCAAAACCTTGGTGACGGTGGGGCACTCCGGTGAGCATTATGTGTTCATGGTCCCCGTGGCCGAGGAGCTCGATTTGAAGAAGGCCGCCGCCGTCGTTGGCGAGAAGTCGGTGCACATGATCAAGTCGAAGGAGCTGCTGCCCTTGACGGGTTATGTGCATGGGGGCTGCTCGCCTTTGGGTATGAAGAAACAGTTCGTCACCATTATCGACGAGACCGCCGAGCTCTACGACGAGATCATGTTCAGCGCCGGGCGCGTGGGTGCTCAAATCCAAACGACGCTCGAGGCGCTTCAGGCGGCTATCCCCGTGGGCGTGGCCGACCTCACTGCGCACTAAGGCTGACGAAAGGCTTATATGATTGAAGAACTGATATCGCTTGCCGTCATTGTGCTCGTTGCAGCGGCGTGCCCGATCATTGCGCATTCCATCCCGAAAAAGCCCATTCCCGAGACGGTGTTTTTGCTTATCTCCGGCGCGCTTTTGGGGCCCAATATGGCGGGCGTGATCGATCTTTCCGATTCCATCAAACTGCTCTCCGAGCTGGGCTTGGCTTTTTTGTTCTTGCTGGCGGGCTTTGAGATAGACCCCAAGAATATCACGGGCCATCAGGGGAAGCGTGGCTTTGCCACCTGGCTGGTGTGCCTTGCCCTGGGATTTGCCGCGGTTGCCGGGGTTTCGCAGGTGACGCCCTATTTCTCGCTCAACGATTTGGGCGGGGTGGCTGTGGCCATCGCCCTGGGAACCACGGCGCTGGGCACCTTGATGCCCATTTTGAAGGAGCGCAAACTCGTCGATACGCGTGTGGGCGACTCCGTTCTTGCCTACGGCACCTGGGGCGAGCTTGGACCCGTTATCGCCATGGCTCTTTTGCTCTCGTCGCGCGCGGAGTGGAAGACCATCGTTGTGCTTTTGGCCTTTGCCGCTGTGGCGGTTTTGGCTGCGGTCATTCCTGCACAGGCGCGCAAGACCGGCAGCCGGATCCATCGCTTCCTTGCGGACAACGCCAACACCACTTCGCAGACGACCATGCGCGTTACGGTATTGCTGCTTGTTGCCTTGGTGGCGCTTTCGGCGGTGTTCGACCTTGATGCGGTACTGGGTGCCTTCGCGGCGGGCTTCGTTCTGCGCTACATCATTCCTTCGGGCAACCACGACCTCGAGCATAAGCTCGACGGCGTTGCGTTCGGTTTCTTCATACCTGTGTTCTTCGTGGTGTCCGGCGCGAAAATCGACCTGATGGCGGTGTTCGACCAGCCTCTGCTTTTGGCGGGCTTCATCGTTGCCTTACTTCTTATCCGCGCGGTTCCCATTTACGTTTCGCTTTCCACCGACCGCGAAACCAAGACGATGTCTTCGCATAACCGCGTGAGCGTTTCCTTGTACTGCACCACCGCCCTGCCCTTGATCGTCGCGGTTACCTCGGTTGCCACGAAGGCGGGCGCGATGTCTTCCGAGACGGCCTCGGTTTTGGTTGCTGCAGGGGCCATCACGGTGTTGGTCATGCCGCTTTTGGCTCAACTTACCTATCGTGTTGCCGATGTCCATCCGGTGGAGACCGCTAAAGAAGTGGCGCAGGATCCGCGTCATATCACCGACATCGTGGGCGATCACATCGCGTTTGCCGAGCTGGCAAACGAGGATCTGGTCGAGCAAAGTCAGCGCGGCAAGCGCAAGGTCGACAAGGCCAAGGTGCGCCTGGAGAAGCAGCATAAGCGCCACGACCTGATAGAGCAGGCCAAGGCGGAGCGGCGCCAGAGGCGCGTCGAGCTGCATCGTGAAATTCGGCAGGAGCGCGAGCAAAAGCGCCAAGAGCTGGTGCGTCAGCTTAAGGAAATAGACGAGAAAGACTAGCATGTCAGTTCGGATAAATGGCTGAAGATAAACAATTACCTATGGTTGACCAGGCAATTCTTGGTCAGCCATATTTTTTTGAAAATTCTTATTGCTAAAAACCTAGGGGAATAGTAGGCTTTAGCCCAACGACAGAGGGGCTGAGTGTAAATCCCGCCCCGCACAACACCCACGTACCAGCGCGGGACTCAGCCAAACGATCGGGCGCGCATAGCTCCGATCAAGAAAGGAAGCGAAATGGCTATCAAGAAGAACGTTGCAGAACTCATCGGCGGCACCCCGCTGCTCGAGCTTTCCAACTTCGAGAAGAACAACGACCTTAAGGCAACGATCCTTGCCAAGGTTGAGCGAACCAACCCCGCCGGCTCCGTTAAGGACCGTATCGCCAAGGCCATGCTCGACGAGGCCGAGGCCAAGGGCGCACTCAACGCCGACACCGTCATCATCGAGCCCACCTCCGGCAACACCGGCGTCGGTCTGGCCGCTCTGGCTGCCGCACGCGGCAATCGCATCATCATCACCATGCCCGAGACCATGTCGATCGAGCGTCGCAACCTCATGAAGGCATACGGTGCCGAGCTGGTTCTGACCGACGGCGCAAAGGGCATGAAGGGCGCCATCGCCAAGGCCGATGAGCTTGCTGCCGAGATCCCCAACTCCCTGATCCCCTCCCAGTTCACCAACCCCGCCAACCCCGCAATCCACGAGGCAACCACCGGCCCCGAGATCTGGGCTGACGCCGAGGGCAAGGTCGACGCTCTGGTTGCAGGCGTTGGCACCGGCGGCACCATCACCGGTGTTGGCCGCTACCTGAAGTCCCAGAACCCCGACATCAAGATTTTCGCAGTCGAGCCTGCAGGTTCCCCTGTCCTTTCCGAGGGCCATGGCGGCTCCCACAAGATTCAGGGCATCGGCGCCGGCTTCGTGCCCGACACCTTGGACACCTCCATCTATGACGAGGTCCTTCCCATCGAGGATGAAGAAGCATTCGCAACCGGCCGCGAGCTCGCTGGCAAGGAAGGCCTGCTGGTAGGCATTTCCTCCGGTGCCGCCGTTGCCGCTGCGAAGAAGATCGCCGAGCGCCCCGAATTCGCCGGCAAGAACATCGTCGTTATTCTCCCCGATACCGGCGAGCGTTACCTCTCCACCGCTATGTTCAACTTCTAGTCCTCTCTTCGTTTTGCGAAGGCCGGCCGGGTTCATGCTCGGTCGGCCTTCGCATTTTGTGCGTAAAGCACATGCCTGCCTGGTGCTATGCGCTAAGTGCAGTATCCTGTTTCTTCAAAAGACGAACAAATCGAGGGCAAGGCCGCCAGCGCGGCGCGCCGCTTTTCGATGAATCGAGGGGTTATGGATTACAAGGCTCAGAATCGCCAAGCGGTGATCGACTACATCCTCAAGGGTGCTCACGAAGTGTGCAACAAGCTCGGTGTCGAGGTTGAGCACTTCGTGGTAACCGACGACGGTGAGGACGTGAGCTATCGCGGTCGCGATGGCCGGCCGGGCGTTGCCGACATTCTGGAGCATTTGAGCCAGTACTACCCGGAGCGTTTCTGCAACGACGAAGGCGATCTGCTTGGCCTGGCATCCGAGGATGGCTCCATCACGCTTGAGCCGGCGGCCCAGGTTGAGATAAGCATCGCGCCTTTCGCCAAGGTGGAAGATGTTCTTGCCGCTTATCAGCGTTTTCGTGATCGTATCGACCCCTTCCTTACCGAGCATCATATGAAGCTTGTCCACGGCGGCTATCACCCCACCAAGAAGGCTTTCGATCTGACGCTTATCCCCAAGCGCCGCTACGCCTTCATGGACGAATACTTCACTGCAATCGGCACGGTGGGTCATCGCATGATGCGCGCCAGCGCCTCAACCCAGGTGTCCGTTGATTTCCACGATGAGGCCGATGCCGTTCGCAAAATGCGCGTCGCCAATGCGCTCGCCCCGATTTTGGCGGTGATCGCCGACGGCACCACGGTCTTCGAGGGCGAGGCCATCAAGCGCCCCATCGCCCGCTTCGACCTGTGGCGGCAGGTGGATTCCCTGCGTTGCGGCGTTGTGCCGGGGCTCTTCGACGAAGGCTTCGGCGTGGGTAGCTATGTTGATTGGATTTTGGGCACGCGCCCCATCTTCGTCACCCGCCCCGCTGCTGACGACCCAAGTTCACCTGCTCTGCGTGCTGATGGGGGCAAGGTGGCCGCCAGTCTGTATGCGGACGCGCCCATGAGCAAGGATGATGTCGAGCACGTGCTCTCGATGTTCTGGCCCGACGTGCGCCTGAAGCGTTTCGTCGAGATCCGCCCCGCCGACTCGCTGCCTGCCGGCATCATGGCCGGCTACACCTCTTTGGTGAAGGGCCTTTTCTACAGCAAGGAAAGCCTGGCTGCCATCGAGCGCGTTTTGGGTGTGAAAGACGGCATCTGGCCCACCGGCAAGGCCGATATCGACGACGCCGTCGAATCGATTTTCAAGGATGGTTTCAACGCTAGGTGCTATGGGTATTCCCTGGTTGCCTGGATCGAGCTTTTGTTCTCCTTGACCGCACAGGTGCTTGCCGCCGACGAAGCAAACTATCTTGGCGAACTTCATGAGTACGCATTGCACAAGAATTGGGGTAGCATCAAGGACATCGATTCGGAAGCGGAGCGCACGGAGCTCACGAGCAAGCTCGGCATCCCGGCATTTGGGAACTAGGAGGCGAATATGAAGATTTCCACCAAAGGAACCTACGCAGTTCGCCTGATGATTCTTCTTGCCACCCATGGCGAGGAGCTGGTTTCCCTTAAGGAGATCTCGCGCATCACGGGCATCTCGAAGAAGTATTTGGAGCAGATTGTGCCCAGCCTTACCTCGGCGGGGCTCATCCGTTCCGTCCGCGGCGCCCAAGGCGGCTATCGTCTGGCCAATTCCGCAAGTAAAATCACCATCTTGGACATCCTTAAGGTGACTGAGGGCAGCATAGCTCCGGCATCGTGCCTGCAGGGCGACACCTTCGAGTGCAATTTCGGCACTCCCTGCATGGAGTTTTATGTGTGGAAGGGCCTGCACGATGTGCAGCAGGAATACCTTTCAAGCATCAGCTTGCAGGACGTGCTCGACCATTCCTCGGCTGCCGCAATCGACAACTACTGCATCTAAGCCACAAGCGAATTCGCTTCTGGCTTTACACACCTGGATTGCGCAGCACTCACGTTGCAAATTGAATAGATAAGGGAGCCTTCATGGACAAACTCTCTCAGCTTAAAAGTATCCTTCGCGGCTATGGCAAGGTCGCTGTGGCCTATTCCGGAGGCGTTGATTCCACGTTTCTGCTAAAGGTTGCTCACGATGAATTGGGCAGCAAAGCTATCGCGATCACCTCTCGCTCGCCATTGAATCTTGAGTCGGACTTTCTTGCCTCCGAGAAGTGGGCAAAGGAGGAGGGGATCTTGCAGTTGGTGGTGCGCGCCAACGAGCTTGAGTTTCCCGGCTTTGCGCAAAATCCGCCCGATCGTTGCTACATTTGCAAGAAAGCTCTGTTCGCCGAGGTAAAGCAAGTTGCCGCCGAAGCGCTTCCCGGCAGCGTGGTGGTGGACGGCTCCAATCTTGACGATCTATCCGATTATCGTCCCGGCACCAAGGCGCTAGCGGAGCTCGAGGTGAAAAGTCCCTTGCTTGAGGCGGGTTTGACCAAGAAGGAAATTCGCGCTTATTCGCATGAGTTAGGGCTTCCCACCTGGGACAAGCCGAGCGCTGCCTGCCTGGCGAGCCGTTTTCCTTATGGCGACGTCATTACGGCGGAAGGCCTTGAGCGCGTGGCCAAGGCCGAGGAAGTTTTGCATAGCGCGGGTTTTGGCTACGTGCGTGTGCGCGTG
>CAVAUO010000034.1:0-14697 GCA_963591685.1 Escherichia coli | reverse complement strand
GTTACCACCTCGTCCTGACCGCTCACGCGCTCATGCAGCACGGACTCCATGCGCAGAAGCTTGTCGGTTTCAGCCTCGGTGAGGTTGGAAACGGGAACGCCCGTGGACATGGAAACCACGTCGGCAATGTCCTCCACGGAAACCTCGGTGACCTTCTTGGCGTTTTCCTCTTCCCATTTGACCATGGCGGCGTCGCGCTCCTTCTGGACCGCGAGCTCCTTCTCGCGCACCTTGCCGGCGCGGTCGAAATCCTGGTCGGCGATGGCTTCGTCCTTCTGGCCGCGCAGGCGACGCAGCTTGTCGTCGAGCACCTGCACTTCCTCGGGCAAAACCATGTTGCGAATGCGCAGGCGCGCGCCCACCTCGTCGATGACGTCGATGGCCTTATCGGGCAGGAAGCGATCCTGGATGTAGCGGTGCGACAAGCCGACCGCCGCACGCAGAGCCTCCTCGGAATAGTGAACCTTGTGGTAATCCTCGTAGCGATCGCGCAGGCCCTCCATGATGCGGATCGCCTGCTCTTCGTTGGGCTCCTTGACGGTGAGCGACTGGAAGCGGCGCTCGAAGGCGGAGTCCTTTTCCAGGTGCTTGCGATATTCCTCGAGCGTGGTGGCGCCGATGATCTGAATCTCGCCGCGCGACAGGGGCGGCTTCAAGATGGAGGCGGCGTCAACCGAGCCCTCGGCGGCGCCGGCGCCCAGAAGCGTGTGAATCTCGTCGATGAAGAGGATGATGTCGCCCGCGTCCATAACCTCTTTGACGCACTTCTTCAGGCGATCCTCGAACTCGCCACGGTACTTGGAGCCGGCAACCAAGGCGCTGATGTCCAAGGTGACTAAGCGCTTGCCACGCAAGGTTTCGGGCACCTGATCGGCCACGATAAGCTGAGCCAAACCCTCGACGATGGCAGTTTTGCCAACACCCGGCTCGCCCAGGATAAGAGGATTGTTCTTCTGACGGCGCGAGAGGATCTGCATTACGCGCTCGATCTCACCCGCGCGACCGATAACCGGGTCGAGCTTGCCATCGGCGGCCTTGCGCGTAAGGTCGCAGCCGAACTCCTTGAGCATGCTGTCGGCGGTGGCCATCACGGGATCGACCCCGTTGGTGCCCGCGTAGATGGGACTTTGACCAACCAGGTCGTTAAGGGAAGCACGTACGGCCTCGCCCGAAATACCCATACGGGCCAGCACCTCGATGGCGGTGCCTTCGTTCTCGCGCACGATACCCAAAAGCATGTGCTCGGTGGAGATATAGGTTTGGCCCATCTGCATGGCCTCGCGCAAAGCGTGCTCGAGCACGCGCTTAGTGTGAGGAGTGAAGGACAGATGCCCTGAAACATCAGCATTGGGATCGATCTCGACGATCTTCTTAATGGCCTCGACCACGGCATCGTAGGTGACGCCCAAGTGATCCAAAGACTGGGCGGCCAAGCCATCGTTTTCCTTCAAGAGGGCCAAAAGCAGATGCTCAGTACCGACATAGGGCTGATGCAGGGCGCGAGCTTCCTCCTGCGCGAGCACCAAAACCTTGCGGGCCTTATCGGTGAACTTATCGAAGGGCATGTTTCCCCTTTCGGTTCTTAATCAAAAACTATGAACAGCGCTCAAGCTCGGAGCCTTGCGGGCTGCCATGCTTGAGCGCGGTTAGGCGGGCGTTTAGTCGATTGCCTCGGGTCGCATGTGCGGGAACAGCAAGACATCGCGGATGGTTGCCTGGTTGGTAAGAAGCATGACCACACGGTCGATGCCGATACCGATGCCGCCGGCGGGCGGCATGCCGTACTCGAGCGCGCGCACGTAGTCGTGGTCGTACTCCATCGCCTCGTCGTCGCCAGAGGCCTTTTCCTCCATCTGCGCCTGGAAGCGCTCGGCCTGATCGACCGGGTCGTTGAGCTCGCTGAAGGCGTTGGCGTACTCATGGCCGGCGATAACCAGCTCGAAGCGATCGGTCAGGCGCGGCTCGTCGTCGAAACGCTTGGCCAAGGGACTCACCTCAACGGGGTAATCGACCACGAAGGTGGGGTTGACGATGGTGGGCTCGCCGATTTCATCGTAAAGCTCAGCGATCAGCTTGCCGGCGGTCCATTCGTCCTTGACCTCGATGCCGTTCTTCTTAGCGAGCTCGGCCAGGTGAGCAACCGGCGTCTCAAGCGTTACCTCCTCGCCCAGGGCGTCGGAGACGATCTTGGTCATGGGGATGCTCGGCCAATCGCCGGAAAGATCGATGGTCATGCCCTGATACTCAAGCTGCTCGGTATCGTTGACCGCGGCATTGGCAGCCTTGATAACGCCCTGCGCCAGGCGCTTCATGCCCTGCAGGTCGTCGAAGGCGCAGTAGGCCTCCATCGAGGTGAACTCGGGGTTGTGCGTTGGGTCCATGCCCTCGTTGCGGAAGATGCGACCGATCTCGAACACACGCTCGAAGCCGCCAACCAGCAAGCGCTTCAGATGAAGCTCGGTAGCAATGCGCAGGTAGCACTCCTGGTTCAAGGCATTGAAGTGCGTGATAAAGGGCTTTGCGGTTGCGCCGCCCTGGATGGTCTGCAGGATGGGGGTCTCGACCTCGTAGTAGCCATCCTCCTCCATGTAGCGACGGAAGGCCGAGAGAATCTTGGAGCGCTTAAGGAAGGTGTCGCGCACGTCGTCGTTGACGATAAGGTCAACATAGCGCTGGCGATAGCGAATCTCCTTGTCGGAGAGGCCGTGGAACTTCTCGGGCAGAGGGCGCAGCGACTTCGACAAAAGCTCGAAGGTGGCAAC
This sequence comes from Escherichia coli, assembly GCA_963591685.1. Lineage (GTDB taxonomy): Bacteria > Actinomycetota > Coriobacteriia > Coriobacteriales > Eggerthellaceae > Anaerotardibacter. Next base: position 11,935 of record CAVAUO010000034.1, on the reverse strand, counting down.
CGCGACGGAAAGCTGGCCGCGGCGGGTGCGCATCATCACGCCCTGAACGCCAATCCAGTCGCCCAGGTCCAGGTCCTTCATCTCGGCGAAAGCGTCCTCACCGAGCGCGTTGATGCGACAGAACAGCTGGATGCGCGCGGTGGAGTCCATCAACTCGAAGAAGATGATCTTGCCCTGAACGCGCTTGGCCATCACACGACCGGCAACCGCAACTTCGTCCTCGGTGGTGGCGCCGTCCTCAAGCTCGGCGTACTTTTCCTCGAGCTCGCAAACGTGATGGGTGTACTCGAAGGCGTGACCGTAGGGGTTCTTGCCTGCGGCGAGCAGTGCCTCGCGCTTGGCGCGGCGAACCGCGATGGGGTCGTCTTCGATTTCAGGGGCGTTGGTTTCTTCTGCCATAGGGGCTCCTTTACGGGGATAAGGCGGGAAAAAGAAAGTTCCCTCACCTGCGGATGAAGGAACTCTGGAAAAGAGCTCAAGAGCTCCGTTGCTTATTTACTTGGCCAGGGAAACGACCTTGAGCTCGATCTCGCGGCCGGTGGGACCATAGGCGGTGACGCAATCGCCCTTCTTGGTGCCGAGCAGGGCAGCGCCAACGGGAGACTCGTTGGAGATCTTGCCCTCGGCAACGTTGGACTCGGCAGCACCGACGATGGTGAAGGTACGCTCCTTGCCGTTCATCGTCACCTTGACGGTGGAACCGATGTTCACGCGGTTGCCAGCCTTGCCGGCGGCGACGACGGTTGCCTCGGACAGGATGCGGTTGATCTCGATGATGCGAGCCTCGACCTGAGCCTGCTCGTTCTTGGCGTCGTCGTACTCGGAGTTCTCGGAGATGTCACCGAACTCGCGGGCGACCTTGATGCGCTCGCCGATCTCGGCGCGCTTCTCGGTTTCCAGGTAGCGAAGCTCTTCCTCGAGTTTTGCCTTGCCTTCTTCGGTGAGAATGTAGTTGTCCATGTTTCCTCCGGCCACATTCGTGGCGCTTTACTCGTTGGGCTTAACGTCAAAATGCGCCCCTCTGAGGGGCGCTTGGTTAACAGCTTGCTTAGCGCTATTCGGCGCTTTCCTTCTCGGCTTGCTTGGCGCTAGGAGCAGGCTTGCTGCCGGGCGCGGGCTTGTCGATGACCTCGACCAACTCTGCTGCCTCGGTAGGCTGCTGCTTGGCCTGAGATTCCTCCTCGGCGTCCTTTTTACCGGCGCCCATGCCCTCGCGGAAGTTCTTGATCGCCTTGCCGAAGGCGGTACCGAGCTTGGGCATGTTCTTAGGGCCGAACACGAAGAACACCAAGAAGATGACGATGGCGATGATCAGGATTTCAAGGCCGCCGAAAGGTCCGATTTTCATATAAGCACCTCCATTAAGGAAGACGGATAAACTGCCGCCCGAAGGGGACAGCTTCACCTTATCAAAAAAGGACAGTGCCCTTGCACGGGCACTCCCCTAACGGTTCATGGTCGGGATGACAGGATTCGAACCTGCGACCTCTGCGTCCCGAACGCAGCGCTCTACCAAGCTGAGCCACATCCCGTTGTCAACGCGAGCAAAACGCTCGCAGCAAGCGCGTGATATGTTAGCACATTTGACGCGCCGAAAAAGCGGCCCCTAAGGGGCCGCCCACAAGTTATCTACGAACTAGTAGCGCACGTACCACATGTTGGAGGGAACGGGCGAGATCTTAACCACGTCGCCCGTGTGGGGAGCGTGGATCATCATGCCGTTGCCGATGTAGATGCCAACGTGTCCGCTACGCACGCAAACGTCGCCAGGCTTAGGGTTGGAAACCTTGGTCCAACCGCAAGCGGTGCTGGAAGTCATCCAACGACCGGTGGTGCCACGCAGGCAGTACCCGACCAAGCCGGAGCAGTCGAAGGTGGACATGCCCGTTGCGCCCCAAACGTAGCTCTTGCCAAGCTGAGCGTAAGCGCGGGAAACAACGGTGCTGCCGGAAACGCTCTGGGACTTGCTGCTCGAAGAGCCGGAATCGGAGCTGGAATCCGAGTCGGTGTTGCCGGAGCTGTTGGAGCTGGAATTCTGAGCTGCCTCGCGCTCGGCCTTGGCAGCTGCTTCCTGCTCGGCCTTGGCGGCAGCGGCAGCTTCCTTGGCCTTGCGCTCTTCTTCAGCCTTTTCCTCGGCAAGAAGCTTCTTGGCTTCCTTGCTGAGCTTCTTGTAAGAAGACTCGGCCTTGCTTGCAGCTGCGGCAGCTTCAGTCTTAGCGGTCTTTGCGGCAGCGGCCTGCTTGGTGGCTTCCTCGGACTGTTTCTTAGCCTCGGCAGCCTGCTCGTCGAGCTCCTTCTTGGCGGTCTCGAGCTTGGTACGTGCTTCCTTGGTCTCGGAGACCAGCTCGGCGTCGTTTTCGTTCAGGGTCTCAAGCAGCGACCAGCTGGTTGCAAATTCCTCAAAGGAGGAAGAGCCCAGCAGAACATCGATGAAATCGTTGCCACCGGAGCGGTACATCGAGCGAGCGCGCTTGCCCAGCTGCTCCTGGTAGCCCTCGATCTTCTTGGTTTCGCTGGCGATTTCCTTTTTAGCCTCATCGACTTTTTCCTCGGCCTTTTGCTGGGCCGACTGAGCTTCGTCGCGGGCGACGACGGCGTCGTTGTAAGCCTCGGACTTCTGCTCGGCAACATCGTAAAGCTCATTCATCTTGTCTTTTGCCTGATCGGCCTCGGCCTGCTTTTCGGCGGCAGTAACCGCATAAGCGCTGTCGAAAGTGACGGGCAGCGACAAACCGGTGCACAGAACCAAAGAACATGCAGCACATGCAATGGAGCGTTTATTGATATTTTGCAGATGCTCGATCATCGTTTTGGGCCTCCTCACGAGAGAGCATTCAAGTGTGCTTTCCTGTAGATATATGTCCAACATGGTAGCAAAAGCGGGCGTGTCGCCAAAAAATCGCCGCCCAATTGTGAAGGACGGCTTCATAAATCCCGTCCAAGAACGGGTTCCCAAGCGGTCTTCCTCAAACAGCTCCCCAGGCAGCTCCCAAGCAGACCTCCCCGTTCAGACAAGACGCCCTTATACAGGTGCCGACCCACTCTGGAACAAACAAGCCTAGTTGCCCAAGAGCGCCAGTGACCTGTGCTGATGTGGGAACGGCACACGCCACGTGGCCGGGCGATTCTCTGGCCAAGGCTTCTTTTCGACCTTTTATTCACGCGATGCTTCGTGCAAGTTGTGAACACGCTCAATATTTTGCCGACTTGCAATGAAACTGGAGTAAACTAAAAGCATCAAGAAACGGTTTTCGAGGGGAAAAAGGCCGTTATCTCGGTGGATGCTTCTTTTACCTGGAGTGCGCGCCGTCGTCCCTTCGTTTACTTATGGGACCCCTAGTTAGAAGAGGTGAATCATGGATATCACCATCACCGGCCGCAAGATGCCCATCACCAGCGCCCTGCGCGATTACGCCGAGGAGAAAATCGGCAACTCCATGAAGGTCATGGACATCGACCCCCTGACTGCTGAAGTCGTCCTGGAAGTCGAGCAGAATCCTGCAAACCCCACTCCCGCCCGTTGCGAAGTCACCATGCGCGCACGCGGCCATGTGATTCGCGTCGACGAGCATGAGCAGGATATGTACGCCGCGATCGATGTTGCCGCCGTCAAGGCTGCACGCCAGCTGCGCAAATTCAAGACCCGCGTCATCGACAAGAAGCCCGGCGGTGCCATCGTCGACAAAACGGCAACCCCCGCCGAGCTCGATGTTGAGGGTCTGATGGCCGAGCTTTCCGCTGACGACGAGGTCGTACGCGTGAAGGAAGTCAACCTCGAGCCCCTGACCGAGGAAGAGGCACTGGTTCAGATCGACCTTCTAGGTCACGACTTCTTCGCTTACACCGATCGCGACAGCGGTGCCGTCTTCATCCTGTACCGCCGCGGAAACGGCGGTTACGGCCTGCTGAAGACCGCTCAGTAATAAGCGGCCCGCGCAAGCCGCTTGTCGGCATCGCGCACATGGGACATAAACCCAAAAAAGGAACAGCGCCTCATGCGCTGTTCCTTTTTTAACGAGAGCTGAATTATGAGGCCGGCCAAGGGCGGCAGCCGAGACCAGTAATCTGCGGGCTTGCAGGCTTACGAGCCGGATGCCGAAGCTGGGCACCTGAGCTTGTGGCCGAAACTCGTGCACATAAGGCAAGTGCAACCGCCGCTAGGCCTGCGCGATAAGCTTATCTACCTCTTCTTGATCAAGCTCGGGGAACAAAATGAACTCGCGGTAAGGCTCGCTATAACCTTCCACCAGCATCTTTTCCATCCAAATCATGTCGAACCAGCGATCGAACTTGTAGCCGCACTTCTTGAAGGTACCCACCAGCTTGTAACCCAAGCGTTCATGGAACAAGCGGCTGGTGTCAGGTGCCTGCTCACACGGAGGCTCGCTTGAGGCGATGCACGCATAGGCGTTGGTGACCCCTTGCATGCGCAGCACTTCCTCGAGCAACTCGTAGAGCCTGCGGCCAAGGCCTCCACCTTTGATGTCGCCGCGCAGATACACCGACGTCTCGATGGAATAGCGATAGGCTGTGCGCGGGCGAAAGAACCCCGCATAGCAATAGCCAACCACTTCCCCATCCAGCTCGGCTACGAAATAAGGATGGCTTTCCAAGGTGCGGGCTATACGCGCGCGAAACTCCTCCACCGAAGGAACATGTATCTCGAAGGTGATGCAGGTTTCCAGCACGTAGGGCTCATAGATTCCACGAATGGCCTCGGCATCGCTTTCGCGCGCAAGGCGGATGGTGGCGTTCTTTGCGTTAGGCGTTGCTGCAGCTAACATCGTTCACCTTTAGAAAACGCTCGAAGACGAAGAGCTACCGAGCAAAACGTCAGCGTCGGCATAACCGGTGAGCAAAAGGAACACGGTAATCGCCCACATGACGATGCCGATGACAATGCCGACGATGGCGCAGGTACGACCAGCCTTGCAGGCATCGGGGCCGAAGAACCGACGATCTTTCTTGACGAAATGGAGGCCGATACCACCCAAGATCCACGCAACAAGAGGGCTGATGAAGCCGAACACGATAGCAAGGATGCCCAGCACAAGCGTTGTAGTGCTGTGGTTCTTCACCGGAGCGGTGGGCATGCCGGCAGCGGGCTGATAAGGATTCTGCTGATAGGGCTGCTGATAAGGAGCGCCCATGGGAGCACCGGTAGGTGCCGCGTTGGGAGCAGCCTGCTGATAGGGATTTCCGGCCGGGGCGCCCTGCTGATAGGGCTGTTGGTACGGGTTGCCGGCAGGCGCAGCCTGCTGGTAAGGCTGGTTTACGGGAGCGCCTTGTTGATAGGGTTGCTGATAAGCTTGCTGCGCAGCGGCAGCGCCTGCGACGCCGGGCTGAGCCTGGCCGGCTGGAGCCTGCTGATAAGGCTGAACTTGGGGAGCCTGGCCTACAGCACCCTGAACGTAGGGCTGAGCCTGAGCCTCCGGGCTTGCCTGCCCGGCGGGCGCAGCAACAGGGGCAGCCTGCTGGGCGGCTGCTTGCTGAGCCTCGTTGTAGGCTGCGCTGTTGGGAACATAGCTTGCGGCATTAGGATCGAAAGAACCGACAGGCTGCGTGTTCTGGGGCACCTGCTGGTTGTTCTGCTCTTCAGACATTGGTCCTCCTTGGACAGTATTTGCTTGCCAAATTATAGCGTGCAAAGACTTGCTCGCAGCAACATCGCGGTTAGCCACCACCACGTAAACACAAGAAAAGCCCCATAAAGGGGCTTTTCCCTGGTCAATCAAGCTGTCGGCCTGCCAGCCGAAACGCTCAGATCGAGAGCGCCGCAACCTATGCCCGCGAATCGCGAGCGGAAAGCACCTAGACTAGCAGCCTAGGCCAACAAGCACGGTAGCCCCCGAGCGAGACCCGGACAATCAGCTTGCCAGCGTGCCCGGTACCGCAAGCGCATGCTGGATGTGGTCGATGCACAATGCCGAGAAGTGCTCGACGTCGGGCGTTTTGTCGTTCAGCAGATAGAACTGCGCCGTGATAAGCACCGTTCCCGTGAGCGCGGCCGCCGTGAACTCAAGATCTATCTCGGGACGTACGCGCCCGTCATCGATACCGCGTTGAAGAAGCTCGCCGATAACGGCCGACAGACGCTCCTCCTGCTCACGCATCTCGCCGGACCAAAGACGATCTTGGCGCCACAACTCCGTGAGCACGAAACGTGCAGCCTCACGGTTATCGAAGATCAGGTTGGCGAAATCCTTGATGATGGCGCACATTGCATCGTGCGGCGAACGAATCGCGGCGATATCCCGCTCAAAGCGCGTAACCAGGTCGCGGCACACCGACACCAGAACCTGCGTTGCGATGTCGGCCTTCGTTTTGAAGTAGTAGTACACCACGCCCTTGGATACGCCCGCATCCTCGGCGATCGCATCGATCGTTGCCGCCGTGTAACCGCGCGAACCGATGATCTTGACCGCCGAATGGAGCAAAGCCTGACGCGTTGCCTCGGATTTTGCCTTCGCCTTCTTCCTGATAGGTCCCATGGCTGTTCCCTACAGGTCGAGCAGGGGATGGATGTCGGCCATGGTAACGTGGCGCTTCTTCCAGGCAACAACCACCGTGAACAGGAAGAACACGATTGCGTAGCAGGCGACGATCGCGGCATCCTGGCTTGCAGGGAAGGTGCCGATGCCCGTCATCAGCTGACGCATGCCCTCGACGACGTAGGTCATCGGGAACAGCGGGTTGATCATGTTGAAGAAGTCGGGTTCCATGACGATGGGGAAGGTACCTGCCGCAGAGGTCATCTGCAAGGTCAGAACCACAACGGCGATGAATCGGCCCGGGAAACCGAAGGCGGCAACCAGGAACTGCACCATGGCGGTGAAGCACATCGCGGTGATGACGCCCATTCCGTAGTAGCCCACCACGTTGTTGATCTGCGCGCCCAAGCCAAACTGGACGAAGGCCTGCGCGATCATCGTGGAGGCGATGCTGAAGCACACCATGGGCAGGTAGCTTGCAATCGCGTTGACGAAGGGGTTGGCGCCCGAAAGGCCCAGGCGGGAGTTCAGGCAGCGGAACAGGAAGCAGTTGAAGATCGCGCCGACCCAAACGCCCAGGGCGATGAAGAAGGGAGCGAAGCCGGTGCCGTAGTTATCAACACTGGTGTAGTACTCCTCGTCAAGCTCGACGGGCTCGGACATCTGCTCCTTCTTGTCGGACTTCTCCTTGTCCGTATAGCTCATCTGATCGACGCCGTCCTTCAAGCCGTCATGCAGCTCGTCGGCACCGTCCTTGGCGGTGCTCAGGCCGTCGGTCAAAGTGCTGGATCCGCTGACGAGCTTGCTTGCACCACTGCTGATCTGGCCAGCGCCGCTAACTGCGGAAGGTGCACTGCTTGCAAGCTTGTTGGAGCCTGCGGCCAGCTGGCTGATGCCATCGACCAAGGTGGGCGTCGCCTCGTTGAGCTGGCTCATGCCACTGGACAGGGTGCCTGCGCCCTCGGCGAGTGCCGTCAAGCCGCTTGCGTCGGAGTCATCGGTGGCCGAGGAGCCGACCAACTGCTGCAGGCCCGCATGGATGGAGGTTGCGCCGGAGGCCAGCCTGCCAAGAGCCTCATCGCCGGCAAGGTTCGACGCTCCGTCAGCAAGGCTTTGCATGGCCGTAGTAAGAGCAGACATATTGCTGTTAAGGCTAGACAGGCCGCTGTTCACGGCATTCGCGCCGCCGACCAGCGTCTTCTGATTGCCGTCATCGCCCAAGGAGGCAATGGCAGACTCAAGGCCTACGGAGACCTTAGAGGCACCCGCGCTCAAGGCCTGCAGCTCCGTGCTCAATGCAGATATGTCGGAGCTTTTTGCTTCAATACCATCGTGGACTTGCTTCACCGCAGTAGCGCAAGCCGTTGCGGTTCCCGCCTGCGAGGCCACTTGCTTGTTCACGCTGTCCACCGTGGACCTTGCCGAGCTAAGCGCATCGGTTGCTGTACTCACCTTGCTGTTCGCGGTGCTCAGATTTTCGGAAGAAGCGGCTGCCTTGGTGGCCACATCGGAAACCTTGCTTTCGGCGGTTTTAACGCTCGCCGTAGCTGAATCCGCGCTCTTTTCGGCTTCATCGGCTGCGCTCTTGGCATCGCTAGCCAGCTTTTGAGCAGAGCTTGCGTTACCTGCCGCGCTCGACACCTTGCTCTTGGCGCTCTCAACCTTATCCCAGTCGGAAGAACTGATCACCAAGACCTCTTCGGTGCTTCCGTCGTCCTTCGTTATCGTCTTTTTAGTTACGACGACATCCTTGAGGCTGGAGTTTGCCGACGAAACATCATCAGCGACGTCGCTAATCTTGTTTGAGGCATCCTCAACCTTGCTTGACGCGTTACCGGACCTCGAGTCAACAGTTTCCACGCTCTCCTTAGCGCTTCCGATCGAGCTCTTGGCGTCATTCGCCGCCGTGGCCGCATCGGATTGCTGCGAGGAAGCATTCGTCAAAGGAGTCGAGACATCGCTCATGGCATCCTGAGCATCTTTGATAGAGCTCGATGCGCTGCTTAGGCCAGAATTGCTTAACGCGCTAGCACCAGACTCAAGCGCCGTTTTACCGCTTTCAAGAGCCTTTAGCGCACTCTGCATGGTTTCGGGGAGATCCTTCGTTTTCTCGGCAAGCTCGCTTGCACCTGCGCTCACCTGATCGGCTCCGCTCTTGGCAACAGGCAGACCAGTTTCCTTATCGGCGAGTTTCTTCAGGCCTGCGTACAAAGAGCTAGAACCCGTGGAAAGCTGCTCAATCGCTGGCTTAACCTCGTCGTTGACCTTTGTATTGAGCTCGTTTGCGCCACTTGAGAGCTTCTGCGCACCGACGAGCGCCGCCTGAGTGCCTTCGTCCAGCTGAGCCGATCCTGCGCTCAGAACAGAGGCGCCGGCGAGGGCTGTAGTGGCACCGGAGGAGAGGCTCTTAGCGCCATCGGAGAGCTGCTGGGTGCTGCTTTCCAAAGAAGAGGTGCCATCCTTGAGCTTGTTGGCGCCGGCGGCCAGGGTGCTGGTGCCGTCGGAGAGCTTCTGCAAGCCCGACTTCAGCTCGTCGGAGCCGTCCACCAGCTTGTACAGATTGGTGGTGATTTTGCCGGAGCCCTCCTCGGCGTCGGCTAAGCCGTCGTAGAGCTCAAGCGCGCCATCGACGGCTTCCTGCAAATCGTCGCCCGCGTCGGTGATCTTGTCGAACACCGTGCCGAAGTATTCCTCAACCACCGACTGGTTGACCTTACTCACCAGCTGCTTCCAGGCGTTTTCGCCAATCTGGCTGGCAAGCATATTGGCCGACTCGTCGTAGTTGACCACGATGTTCGCCTTTTCAGGGTCGCTCGTATCGGCCGAGGCAATCTGCTCCGAGAAATCCTTGGGCAGGGTGCAGATCATGTAATAGGTGCCGTCCTTCAAGCCCTGCTTGGCTTCTTTTTCGCTGACGAAGCTCCAGCCAAGACTCTCGTCCTTGGGCTGGTCTTTCAGGCGCTGCACCACCTCGTCGCCGATGTTGCGATCCTCTTCGTTGATGGTTGCACCCTCGTCGTTGTTGACCACCGCCACGGGCACCTGATCCAAATGGGCGTAGGGGTCAAGGAAGGCCGACAGGTAAAAGCCGGCGAAGATGACGGGGATCAGGATGACGCCCGCCAACGCGACCTTCATGGCCAGCGTTGCCGAGGTGTTCTTCGCCATCATCGTTGCAAAGCGAGCTCCACGAAACGCCATGGCTACTTGCTCCTTTCCAGCGAAACGACCTGGTCGGCGCCCTCTGCGAAGCTCGGCTCCGTCAAGGCGACGATCACGATCATGTTGCGCGTGTGCGCCAGTTCTTCAAGAATGCCCACAAGCTCACGGGTTTGCTCATGGTTGAGGCTATGCTCAACATCGTCGACCGCCAGGATCTTGGGATCGCTTGCCATGCCCAGGGCGATGCCCAGGCGAACCAGCTCGGGCTCGCTCAGTTCGCGGACGCGCATGTTGAAGGTGTGGCCCAAGCCCCAATCGTCAAGGTAGGACTGCACGTCGTCCTTGCGATGGCGCTTCTTGAACAGCTCCAGCTCGGCGGCCGTGACGGAGCGGACCTTCAGATTGGTTTCAAGATCGTTCAAGCCCGAGAACAAGCCCAAGCCCGCCATACGACGAACCTTGCCGCCTCCGTGAGGCAGCTTGTGGCCACCGACGGTAAGGGAGCCGCGGTTGAACTTCATACGACCGGCCATGGTAAGGATCAAAGGCGTTTTGCCCGCACCGTGCTCGCCGGTAACCGCCACGAAGGAGCCCAGAGGCACCTTGAGGTTCACGTCCGAGAAGGGCTTGCCCAAGGGAGACCTTAGACCCAAGCCCTCGGCTACGATGAACGGCTCTGCGGCCGCAGACTCGCGGTCCGCGGTAGAGCTAACTGCGGCAGGCGTGCCGCTCGCGGCGGCCGCGCGCACTTCCTTTCCGGCGGCGGCTTGCGCTGCCGGCGCATTGGACGCGGATGCCTGCTCTTGCAGCATCGACGCTTGCGTTTCCTGTGTGACTTCCAAAAGGAAACCCCTTCACTAGTAAGTCCTCGACTTTGCTGGGACCGAGCAGCCATATCCAAAAGCCCAAAAGCACCGCCCGAACGCGCACTGCAACGTCGCAAGGTGATGCTTTGCCTTTGTTTTTGACTGACCGGTCAGTCAGTTTTCGACTTGATAGTGATTAAACGCACGTGCGAGGGCAAGGAAAATCTTGAGATTTTCACCTCACGGACATACTTCCTTGTAAATGGCGACCTGGGTTTTATACATATTCATACAAGTTGTTTAATTTTGCTTGAGCTAAGAGCGCCCAGCACTAAGAGCGGCGGGGGAATCAGCTTTGAAACAAGGCTAGATACGAAGCGCAAACGCGACAAGCCAGCGGGCGCAGACGCAGGCGCCGAAAGCGAACCGAAGCCCGACGACACACCAAGCAATACCAAATAAAACTTCCTCTAGCGAACCTTAAGGGCGTTAATCGCGAAAACCACCACGGCACACGCAGCCGAGAAAGCGTAGGCGCACTGATAGCCAAGCAGTAAAGAACCCGCAACCGCCGGGATGATGGTAATGAAGGCCATGACGATCGCCGTTGAAAACGAGGCAAAAGCCTGGCGTATCACTGTGCCGAAGGAGGAGCCATCCGACATAAGGCCATGCGGCAAGTCGCCCATCGACCAGGTGTTCATAGGGCTTATCAAGCCGGAAACGCCCGCCTGGCGCACACCCTGAAGCAGCGCAACCAACCAAAACGGCATGCCTGCGTCGGCGAGCACCATAGGAACCGAGCCCAGCACCAAAAGCGCGCTGCCGCACAGCACGACGGGGAAAGCACCGAACTTGTCGCTGGCAAAACCCGCCAAGGGGTTGAACACCAGCGCAACCGCAGCGCCCGAGAGCATGACAATGCCCGAATCCAAAGCCGAACCGCCCATGACGTTTTGTACGAAAAGCGGCGTGAGCAAGGTGATGCACAAAAAGCTCGCCCACAGAAAATTAAGCGACCAAAAGCCCGCTCGGTATTTCCACGAACGCATGATCTCCAAATGGATAAGGGGATGCTCCACCTTCGTTTGCCGCCAAAGGAACACGGCGAACACGGCCAAGCCTGCAACCACCGGCACCCAAACGTAAACGCTCGCCACGCCGAAACTCGAGACGTTTGAAAAACCAAGGAGCAGCCCCACCAAGCCCACTGTCGAAAGCAGGAAGGAAAGCAGATCGAACTTGAGCGCGGAGGCCTGGGGCTTTTGCGTTTGAGGAACCAACGCACAGCAGGCAAGCAAAACCAGGGAAAGCAACAGCAGCGCCACAAAGAAGCTACGCCAACCGGCCAGGTCGACGAAGATGCCGCCAATCGTCGGGCCCACGTTAGGCGAGAATCCCATCGCAATGCCAGCAACGCCCATCACGCCGCCACGACGCTCGGGCGGGAAGCTTTGCATAACGACGCTCATCATC
>CAVAUO010000033.1:0-14900 GCA_963591685.1 Escherichia coli | reverse complement strand
CTTGGCGCCAGAAGGGCACCGGCCGTGCTCGTCAGGGTACGATCCGTGCTCCCCATTGGGTCGGCGGCGGTACCGTTTTCGGTCCTCATCCCCGTTCCTATGCATTCAAGGTGCCCGCAAAGGTCGTCAAGCTGGCTATGCGCTCCGCGCTTTCCGCCAAGCTCGCCGACGGCGAGGTCGTTGCAGTCGAGGACTTCAAATTCGAGAAGCCCTCTACCAAGCAGGCTGTCGCTGCTCTGAATGCTCTCGGTGTGACCGGTCGCGCCACCGTCATCATCGCTGATGACGATGTGAACGCTTTCCTGTCGTTCCGCAACATTCCCACCGTTCGTGTTATCGGTGCATCCGAGATCAACACCTACGACTTCATCGACAACAAGGCTTTGGTTCTTACCGAGGCCGCTCGTACTCGCATCGAGGAGGTGCTTGCATAAATGAAGGATCCCCGCGAAGTTATCATCCGCCCGATCATCACTGAGCACACTTACGAGCAGATGGAAGAGGGCGTCTACACCTTCGAGGTTGCCAAGGATTCCAACAAGGTCGAAATCGGCCAGGCAATCGAGGCTATCTTCGGCGTTACCGTCGTGAAGGTTAACACCATGAACGTCAAGCCCAAGCCCAAGCGCGTTCGCTACACGGCTGGCAAGACCCGCACCTGGAAGAAGGCTATGGTTACTGTGGCCGAGGGTGACTCCATCGAGATCTTCGCTCAGGCTTAATTGTTTAAGTCTTAAGCTTCTAGCTCAATCTAAGGACCGTCTCATTGAGGCGGTCCTTTGGTTTTGCCCGAATATTTAGCCTCCGTTACGGGTTTGTAACAGTTTTGTAAAGGCCATGGTGTAAAAAGGGCTGATAGATTGACGGGCAAGGTGCCCGTATAGAAAGGTCGATTTTATGAACATCGTTAAAAGATGGACGGAGTCTTCGCTTATCCTGCGCATCGTTCTCGGTTTGGTGATCGGTGCCGTCTTGGGTTTCCTGGCTCATGCAGGTTTCGTCCCCGACGACATGGAGCCCATCTCCATGCTGGGCACCCTGTTCGTAGGTGCCCTGAAGGCTATCGCTCCCGTGTTGGTTTTCTTCTTGGTTATTTCGGCTCTCTCCAACGCCAAGGCACCTAAGTCCATGCGTTCGGTGATCGTGCTCTACGTTGCCTCAACCCTTATCGCCGGCATCGTCTCTGTTGCGATGAGCTATCTCATGCCGTCTACCATCACTTTTGCGGACGCCTCCGCCGTCGAGCAGGCAGCTCCTTCCGATTTGGGAACGGTCGTTGAAACTCTGCTCACCAATTGCGTCACTAACCCTGTGCTCTCCTTGACCAATGCCAACTACTTGGGAATCTTGGTTTGGTCCATCTTCTTGGGCATTGCGCTTAGGGCCGCTGCCACCCCGACACGCAAAGTCGTACAAGATGTGTCCGATGCTGTTCTTAAAGTCGTTCGCGGCATTATCCAATGCGCGCCTTTCGGCATCATCGGCTTGGTATACGATTCCGTTGCTCAAAACGGCGCGAGCATTTTCGTTGAGTACGGGCACATCATCGCTGTTCTGCTGGTCGCCATGGCCATCATCGCCTTCATCACCAACCCCTTGCTGGCTTTCTTCACCTTTAAGAAGAATCCCTATCCCTTGGTGTGGCGTTGCCTGAAGGACTCGGCGGTTTACGCGTTCTTCACTCGTAGTTCGGCAGCGAACATTCCCGTTAACATGAACCTTTGCCGTAGCTTGGGGCTCAATCGCGACACGTATGCGGTCTCCATTCCCTTGGGCGCTACGATCAACATGGCTGGCGCCTGCGTTACCATCACGGTCATGACCATGGCCTGTGCCAACACCCTTGGCATCAGTATCGACCCTGTCATGGCCGTTATCCTGTGCGTGCTTGCGGCGGTAAGCGCATGCGGCGCGTCCGGCGTCCCCGGTGGCTCGCTGCTTCTGATCCCCATGTGCTGCTCGCTTTTCGGCATCAGCAACGATGTTGCCATGCAGGTGGTGGCCGTAGGCTTCATCATCGGCGTCATCCAGGACTCCTGCGAGACCGCGCTCAACTCCTCTTCCGACGCTCTGTTCACCGCATCTGCTGACTATCGTGAGATGCGCAAACAAGGTCTGGAGTTTGCTCCCGGCAAGGATGCCGAGTCCGTCTCAAGCGAAGTTATCGCTGCCGATTACGATCCCATGAACCCCACCGACCACGAGCTCGATCATCCTGCCGGCACGGTGCTGGAGCGCTAGCTCACAGTCGGATGGCGTCGTCGTTCCGTGAGCTTTTGCAAGAACGGCAGCCTGTATCGCGCCGATTGAATCGCATGCAGGCTTCATAGCCTAAATGAGAGCCTCCTCTTTCCTCTCATAGGGAAGGGGAGGCTCTCCTGTGCAAACCACATGTTAACGATTTAAAAAATTACCCCTTGCGCCGCACGTTTAAGCCCCCTATAATTCTCGTTTGCGTCTGAACATGTATGGAAACACCCGGACGCGTGGAAACTCGGTATCGTCAAGCACCACCTCCCATGTGGAGCTTATGGCGGTGATGGAGACCACAAAGGAATAGGGTAGGGAATCCGCCTTACCCCGGAAAGGAATGTAATGGGAGTTAAGAAGCTCAAGCCCACCAGCCCTGGTAGGCGTTTCCAGAGCGTCTCGGACTTTGCAGAAATCACCTGCACCACCCCCGAGAAGTCTCTGCTCGCGCCGCTTCCCAAAAAGGCTGGTCGCAACAACTACGGTCGCGTGACCACTCGCCATCAGGGCGGTGGCGTTAAGCGTCGTTACCGTATCATCGACTTCAAGCGCAACAAGGATGGCGTTCCTGCAAAGGTTGCCACCATCGAGTACGACCCCAATCGCTCTGCTCGTATCGCCCTTCTGCACTACGCTGATGGCGAGAAGCGCTACATCTTGCATCCCAAGGGCCTCAAGGTTGGCGACACCGTCGTCTCCGGCGCAGATGCAGACATCAAGCCCGGCAACGCTTTGCCCCTGTCCGCGATCCCCGTTGGTACCCTGATCCACGCTGTAGAGCTTCAGCCTGGACGTGGCGCCGCAATCGCTCGCTCCGCAGGCACCAGCATCCAGCTCATGGGCAAGGAGGGCAACTACGCGATCGTTCGTATGCCTTCTTCCGAGATGCGTCGCGTTCTCGTCACCTGCCGCGCCACCATCGGCGAGGTCGGCAACGCTGAGCATGGCAACATCAAGATCGGCAAGGCCGGCCGCAACCGCTACAAGGGCATTCGTCCTTCCGTTCGTGGTACGGTCATGAACCCCGTCGACCATCCTCATGGTGGTGGCGAGGGCAAGAACAAGTCCGCTGGTCGTCATCCTGTTACTCCTTGGGGCGTTCCCACTAAGGGCCATCGCACCCGTAACAAGAAGAAGTACTCCAGCCGCCTGATTATCCGTCGTCGCAAGAAGTAGTGTGAGGAGATTACTTTGAGTCGAAGCATGAAGAAGGGCCCCTTCGTTGAGCCCCGCCTCCTCGGTCGCATCATCGCGATGAACGAAGCAGGCGAAAAGAACGTCGTTAAGACATGGTCTCGTTCCTCCACGATCTTCCCCGAAATGGTCGGCCACACCATCGCCGTCCATGACGGTCGCAAGCACGTGCCGGTTTACGTTACCGAGTCCATGGTTGGCCATAAGCTCGGCGAGTTCGCTCCTTCGCGTACTTTCCGCGGCCACAAAGCTTAAGGAAGGGTGAAACATGGAAGCTAAAGCAATCACTCGCTACGTGCGTGTTTCTCCCCGTAAGGCACGCATCGTTCTTGACCAGATCCGCGGCAAGAACGTCGTGAAGGCGCAGGAAACCCTGCTCTTCACCAACCGCGCAGTTTCTGAGACCGTCCTGAAGACCCTCAACTCTGCTATCGCCAACGCCTCCCAGAAGGGCGTCGCCAACACCGACGAGCTTGTGGTCAAGGCTTGCTACGCTGACGAAGGCCCCACGCTCAAGCGCATTCGTCCCCGTGCAAAGGGCAGCGCCGCTCGCATTCGCAAGCGCACTTCCCACATCACCATCATCGTCGCAACCCGAGAGGAGGCATAGGAATGGGTCAGAAGGTAAGCCCTACCGGTTTCCGTATCGGCGTCATCGAGAATTGGCGTAGCCGCTGGTACGCAGACAAGGACTATGCTAAGAACCTTGAAAACGATATCGCTATCCGCAAGTTCCTCGAGAAGGAACTGGCTCACGCCGCCGTCTCCCGCATCGAGATCGAGCGTGCAGGCGAGAAGGTGAAGGTCATCATCACCACCTCCCGTCCTGGCGTTGTCATCGGCAAGAAGGGCTCCGAGGTCGATGCCCTTCGCAAGAAGCTCAACAAGATCGCCAGCGGTTCCGTCAACGTCGAGGTCGTCGAGGTCAAGCGCCCCGAGCTCGATGCTTCCCTTACCGCTCAGTCCGTCGCCGAGCAGCTCGAGAACCGTGTTGCCTTCCGTCGTGCAATGCGCAAGGCTGTTCAGTCCGCTCGCAAGTCCGGTGCTCAGGGCATCCGTATCCAGTGCTCCGGTCGTCTCGGCGGTGCCGAGATGAGCCGTCGCGAGTGGTACCGCGAAGGTCGTGTGCCCCTGCACACCCTCCGCGCTAAGATCGACTATGGCTTCGCAACCGCTAATACCACTTACGGCGCAATCGGCATCCAGGTTTGGATTTACCATGGTGAGGTCCTGCCCGGCCAGAAGACCCCTGAGCCCGCTCTCGAGGGTACTTCTCGCCCCAACCGTCGTCGTCGCAACAATTCGAGGGGTGATAAGTAATGCTCGTACCTAAGCGCGTTAAGCATCGTAAGGTGCAGCGTGGCTCCATGAAGGGCAACGCAAAGGGCGGCACGAAGCTCAACTTCGGCAGCTACGGCATTCAGGCTCTTGATCGTCATTGGGTTACCAACCGTCAGATCGAGGCTGCCCGTATCGCCATGACCCGCCGCATGAACCGTACTGGTAATGTCTGGATCACCATCTTCCCCGACAAGCCGATCACCCAGAAGCCCGCTGAAACCCGAATGGGTAAAGGTAAGGGTAACCCCGAGGGTTGGGTTGCTGTCGTAAAGCCCGGTCGTATCATGTTCGAGATCGACGGCGTTGATGAAGAGACTGCACGCGACGCTCTCCGCCTCGCTATCCAGAAGCTCCCCATCAAGTGCAAGATCGTCACCCGTGAGGAAGGCCAGAAGTAAATGAAGGCAGCAGAAATTCGCGAGCTTTCTGCAGACGATCTGCAGGCTAAGCTCAAGGACGCCCGCGCAGAGCTGTTCAATCTGCGCTTCCAGATGGCAACGGGCCAGCTCGACAACACTGCCCGTGTCAAGCAGGTTAAGAAGGACATCGCACGTCTCCTGACCGAGATCCGTGCCCGTGAACTGAGCGCTTAGCTCAGGCGAACTTAAAGAAAGGTTGAGAAGAATGGCTGAAGAACGCAATTCTCGCAAGGTTCGCCAGGGTGTCGTGGTCAGCGCCGCAGGCGACAAGACCATCGTCGTGCAGATTCATGAGCGCAAGCCTCATCCCGTGTACGGCAAAATGGTGAACAGCACCAAGAAGCTTCACGCACATGACGAAAACAACGAGGCAGGCGTAGGCGACACCGTCACCATCATGGAGACCCGCCCCCTGTCCAAGATGAAGCGCTGGCGCCTCCTCGACATCGTGGAGAAGGCCAAGTAGTCAAGACCTTGCGTCTGTCTACTTCGGTTACTGTCTGAAAGGGATAAGCAAATGATTCAAATGCAGAGCATGCTCGCCGTTGCTGACAACTCCGGCGCACGCAAGGTGCAGTGCATCAAGGTCCTCGGCGGTTCCAAGCGCCGTTACGCTGGCCTGGGTGACGTCATCATCTGCAGCGTCAAGGAGGCCGCTCCCAACGGCAACGTCAAAAAGGGCGATGTCGTACGCTGCGTCGTAGTGCGTGTTAAGAAGGAAGTCCGTCGCAACGACGGTAGCTACATCAAGTTCGACCAGAACGCCGCCGTGCTGATCGATGCCTCCGGTGCTCCTCGTGGCACCCGCATCTTCGGTCCCGTGGCTCGCGAGCTTCGTGACAAGAAGTACATGAAGATCGTGTCCCTGGCACCTGAGACGCTGTAAGGGGAGTATCACTATGGCAAAGATGAACATCAAGAAGGGCGACAAGGTCAAGGTCATCGCTGGTAAGGACCGCGGTGCCGAGGGTGTTGTCCTGGCATCTTTCCCTTCTAAGCAGCGCGTTGCTGTCGAGAAGGTAAACGTTGTCAAAAAGGCCCAGCGTCCTACGCAGGCCAATCCTCAGGGTGGCATCTCCTCCGTCGAGGCCCCCATCCATGTGTCCAACGTCCAGCTCGTCTGCCCTTCCTGCAATGAGGCTACTCGCTTCAGCATCAAGCGCGAGGACGGCAAGAAGACCCGCGTTTGCAAGAAATGCGGCAAGGACATTGACTAATTAAATTGGTCAACGCAAAAGAAGGGGTCGACATCGCTCGGCCCCTTCTTTATAATTGTTGGCTCATGACCCTTGCAGGAGGCAAGGGACGCAGGGTCGGTAATCCTGTGTTTAATTCATCGAAGAAAGGTTTAAACCACTATGGCAACTCCTCGTTTGAAGGAAAAGTACCAGAACGAAGTCGTCGCAAAGCTTCGTGAAGAGCTCTCGATCGCAAACGTCAACGACGTTCCTCGCATCGAGAAGATCGTCGTCAATATGGGCGTCGGCCGCGCTGCCGGCGACTCCAAGCTCCTCGACGGTGCTATTGAAGATCTCCGCGTGATCACCGGTCAGCAGCCCATGATCACTCGCGCCAAGAAGTCCATCGCAGGTTTCCATCTGCGTGAGGGTCAGGCAATCGGCGCAAAGGTCACCCTTCGTGGCGACCGCATGTGGGAGTTCTTCGACCGCCTGATGTCCACCGCGCTTCCTCGCGTTCGCGACTTCCGCGGCCTTAACCCCAAGAGCTTCGACGGTCGTGGTAACTACACCCTCGGTCTTACCGAGCAGCTCATCTTCCCCGAGATCGAGTACGACAAGGTGGACCGCACCCGTGGTATGGATATCACCATCGTCACTACTGCCAAGAACAACGAGGACGCTAAGGCACTTCTCGATGCCTTTAGCTTCCCTTTCAAGAAATAGCGACTATACTCGTTTGAGTTGGTTATAGAAAGAAGGACATTGAATGGCTAAGAAATCGATGATCGCCAAGTCTAAGCGCGAGCCGAAGTTCTCCACTCGTCAGCACAATCGCTGCACTCGCTGTGGTCGCCCCCGTGCGTACTACCGCAAGTTCGGTCTGTGCCGCGTGTGCCTGCGCGAGCTTGCCAACAAAGGCGAACTTCCTGGCGTGACCAAGGCTTCCTGGTAAGAACGATCACGTCCGAGTGTCCGAAGAACTAGGCGTTTTCGCTAGGGGCGTAAACGAACCACCTTCGAGACTCATCACGAACAAAGGAGAAACAAAACAATGAGCATGACTGATCCCATTGCAGATATGCTTACGCGCGTGCGTAACGCTAACTCTGCTGGTCATCCAACTGCTTCTATGCCTTCCAGCAAGAAGCTCGTCGAGATTGCACGCATCATGCAGGAGGAGGGCTACATCAACGGCTACGATATCGTTGAGGCTTCCCCCCGCAACATTCTCGAGATCACCCTCAAGTACGGCGACAAGAAGGCCCGTACCATCAAGGGTATCAAGCGCGTTTCCAAGCCCGGCCTGCGTATCTATCGCGGCAAGGATGAGCTGCCCCGCGTCATGGGTGGCCTTGGTACCGCCATCATCTCTACGTCCCGCGGTGTTATGACCGACCGCGATGCCCGCAAGGCTGGCATCGGCGGCGAAGTCGTGGCCTACGTTTGGTAAGGGGAGGTTGACTTATGTCTCGTATCGGCAAAATGCCTATCACCGTCCCTGCTGGCGTTGAAGTCACCATCGACGGCTCTACCGTAACCGTTAAGGGCCCCAAGGGCGAGCTTACCCGCTCTTTCGCCTCTCAGCTTTCCTTCAAGCTCGAGGATGGCGTTCTGACCGTCGAGCGTCCCGACGACACTCGTGAGTCCAAGAGCCTTCACGGTCTGACCCGCTCCCTCCTCGCTAACATGGTGGAGGGCGTTTCCACTGGCTTCTCCAAGAAGCTTGTCATGGTCGGCGTCGGCTACCGTGCCGCCAAGAAGGGCGAGGACCTGGAGCTTTCCCTGGGTTACTCCCATCCCGTCATCGTCAAGTGCCCTGAAAACATCTCCTTCGATGTTCCCACCGCTACCGAGGTTGTCGTTTCCGGCATCTCCAAGGAGCAGGTTGGTCAGGTTGCAGCAGACATCCGCAAGTGGCGTAAGCCCGAGCCTTACAAGGGCAAGGGTATTCGCTACGAGGGCGAGTATGTCCGTCGTAAGCTTGGCAAGGCCGCTAAGAGCGAGTAATAGCTAAGAAGGGATTAACTTATGAATAAGTTTCAGAAGAAAAAGGCTGCCCTGAAGCGTCGTCACACTCGCGTTCGTGGCAAGGTTTCCGGCACCGCTGAGCGTCCTCGCCTCTGCGTGACTCGCTCCAACTCCAACATCTATCTCCAGCTTGTTGACGATACCTGTGGCAAGACCCTCGTCGGTGTTTCCACCCTCGGTCCCGACTTCAAGGCAACCGGCAAGTCCTCCGCTACCGTGGAAGGCGCCGAGGCCATGGGTCAGATCATCGGCAAGAAGGCTATCGAATCCGGCATCACCGCAGTCGTCTTCGACCGCGGCGGCAACCTCTATCACGGTCGCGTCAAGGCAGTCGCCGAAGGCGCTCGTGAAGCAGGCCTGAAGTTCTAAGAAGGAGTTATACATGGCTCGTAAGCAAGAAAACCAGGCAGGCGTTCCCGAGCTCCAGGAACGCGTTGTCTCCATCAATCGCGTCTCTAAGACCGTTAAGGGCGGCCGTCGTATGGCTCTGTCCGCCCTCGTCGTCGTCGGTGACGGCAATGGCAACGTCGGCGTCGGCATGGGCAAGTCCCAGGAAGTCCCCGTGGCCATCCGTAAGGCCACCGAGGATGCCAAGAAGAACATGTTCCATGTTCCTCTGACCCCCGAGCGCACCCTTCCTCACGAGATCCTCGGCGTCTACGGCGCTGGTCGCGTGCTCTTGAAGCCCGCTACTCCTGGTACCGGCGTTATCGCCGGCGGTGCCGCTCGTGCAATCATGGAGCTTGCTGGCGTCTCCGACGTTTTCGCTAAGTCCCTCGGCACCGACAACGCCATGAACGTTTGCAAGGCTGTCTGCGCCGGTCTGCAGGAGATGCAGTCCCCCGAGGAAGTCTCCGCTCGTCGTGGTCTGTCCGTCGCTCAGATCTATGGTTGGAAGGAGAACAACTAATCATGGCTGAAAAGACTCTGCGCATCACTCAGGTTAAGTCTGCCATCGGTCGCAAGTACGACCAGGGCCGCACCCTGAAGGCTCTTGGCCTTGGCAAGATCGGCCGCACCGTTGATCAGGTTGACAACGAGAGCGTCCGCGGCATGATCTTCAAGGTGAAGCACCTTGTCGAGGTTGAAGAGCTCTAAGCCTTCCTCCTCACGCCGGCATTAAGCTGGCACGCATTTAGGAATACTGCCGACGGCGCATCAGCGATGGTGCGCCGCCGGCATGTTCGGTTGTTAGTCTGCCGACCGCGAGCTGTCGGCGCCCCTGACAAAAGGTCAGGGGATAAGCGAAAAGGAGTAATCCAAACATGGAACTTAAGGATCTTCGCCCCGCAGAGGGCTCCAAGAAAAACCGCAAGCGCGTTGGTCGCGGCGCCGGCTCCGGCACCGGTAAGACCTCCGGTCGCGGTCTTAACGGCCAGAAGTCCCGTGCCGGCGGCGGCAAGGGTGTAGGCTTCGAGGGTGGTCAGACTCCTCTGGCTCGTCGTCTGCCTAAGCTTCCCGGCTTCCGCAACATCAACCGCATCGAGTACACCCCCGTCAACGTTTCCCGTCTTGAGCTCAAGTTCGAGGCTGGCGAGACCGTCGATGGTGAGTCTCTGGTTGCCAAGGGCATCATCAAGAAGGCTACCGAGCCCGTTAAGGTTCTCGGCGACGGCGAAATCACCAAGGCCCTGACTGTCAAGGTCGACAAGGTCTCCGCTTCTGCTCAGGCCAAAATCGAGGCAGCAGGCGGAAAGGTTGAACTGCCTTGCTAAACTCGCTGATTCAAGCATTTAAGATCCCCGAGTTGAGGAATAAGATCCTCTTCACTCTGGGCATCTTGGTGCTCTATCGCCTGGGTTCCTACATCCCAGTCCCCGGCATTCCCTTCCGTGCTTTTGCCGATTCTTTCTCGGCACAGGGCGTGTCGATGGTTATGTTGGACCTCTTCTCCGGTGGCGCTTTGTCCAACTTCTCCGTCTTTGCGCTGGGCATGATGCCCTACATCACCGCATCGATCATCATGCAGTTGATGCAGGGTGTTATCCCCGCAGTTGGTCGTTGGGCCAAAGAGGGCGAAACCGGACGTCGTCGCATCACCCAGGTAACGCGTTACCTCACTTTGGGTCTGGCGCTTATCAATGCTGTTGGTTACTTGCTTCTGTTTAAGTCCGCCTCTTACGGCGTTGTCTTCAACGAGGCTGTTCCCGGCTGGTTCAGCGACATTCTTGTCGTCTTCACCTTGGTTGCCGGCACCGCATTCATCATGTGGATGGGCGAGCTTATCACCCAGCATGGCGTTGGTAACGGCATGTCCCTGATCATCTTCATCTCGGTCGTGTCCTCTGTTCCCACCGCCATCTTCTCTTCGATGAACGTTCAGTCCGACCTTGGCATGAGCATCGCCATCACCGCTCTGATCCTCGTTGTCGTCGTGCTGTGCATCCCTGCGATCATCTTCATGGAGCGCGCTCAGCGTCGCATCCCTGTTTCCTACGCCAAGCGCGTTCAGGGTCGTAAGATGATGGGTGGCCAGAACTCCTACCTTCCTTTGAAGGTCAACGCTGCTGGCGTTATCCCCATCATCTTCGCAAGCTGCTTGATTTACTTCCCCGCTCAGATTGCGGCGCTGTTCAACGTCAGCTGGCTGAGCGCTGCGGCAAATGCCATGAGTGCTGGTGTGGTTAACTGGATTCTCACCGCTATCCTCATCGTGTTCTTCGCGTATTTCTACACCTCTATGGTGTTCAATCCGCAGGACACCGCAGAGAACCTGCAGCGTCAGGGTGGCTTCATCCCCGGCGTGCGTCCCGGCGAGAACACCGTTCAGTACATCAAGGACGTCCTGCATCGCGTGACGCTTCCCGGTGCTCTGTTCATCGCGGTTATTGCCGTTGTGCCTTCCATCTTGTTCTACTTCACCAACAACTCCTTGATCCAGGCTTTCGGTGGTACTTCGATCCTCATCATGATCGGTGTTGCCCTCGACACCATGACCAAGGTTGAGTCTCAGTTGAAGATGTACAACTACGATGGCTTCTTCAAGTAAATTTCGATAATTTCGAAATTTTGCTGAATGCTTTTAAACGCCCCTGCTCAAATTGCTGAGTAGGGGCGTTTTAGCTTGAGCATCTGGTGTATGCTAGGTGCAATCAGAAACTTCTGAAAGGATTGACTATGAATATCGTTCTTCTTGGCGCTCCCGGTGCTGGTAAGGGCACCCAGGCAAAGAAGCTCGTCGAGAACCACGGCATGTTGCATCTGTCCACTGGCGACCTGCTCCGCGCTGCCGTTAAGGATCAGACTCCTCTTGGAATCAAGGCCAAGTCCTACATGGATGCGGGCGATCTTGTTCCCGACGAGTTGATCATCAATATGGTTAAAGAGCGCATTCAGGCCGATGACGCAAAGAAGGGCGTTATCTTCGATGGTTTCCCCCGTACTGCTACCCAGGCTGTTGCTCTTGATTCCGAGCTTGCCGAGCTTGGCCAGCCTTTGCAGCATGCCGTCTTGGTCGACGTCAAGTCCGATGTCATTATCAAGCGCCTCACCTCTCGCCGCACTTGCCGTGATTGCGGCTACATCGGTACCGATGCCGATGCTTCTTGTCCCAAGTGCTCTGGTGAGATGTACCAACGCGACGACGACAACGAGGCCACCGTCACCAACCGCCTGAACGTCTATGAAACCTCTACTGCTCCTTTGATCGACTACTATCGCGGCAAGGATCTTCTGGTTACCATCGATGGAGACCGCCCCGTTGACGAGGTTTACGCCGACGTGGTTGTCGCGCTTGGTCTGTAGTTAATCAATTTACATTCGTTTTCCGCCTTGCTTGTGCATTGCCGATAAACGATTCAGCCTTATTCGGGAGTCGACGTTCTCACGTTGGCTCCCGTTTGCATTTACGTGCTTGCCCGAGCTTCGGGGGTGATTGGAATTTATATTCGGGTGAGCGGTAGCGACTCCGCTTGCGAGCTCCTTTTACCGAGGGATAACGGGTGCCCCGCATGTTTCGAATCTATTGCACGGCGCGCTGTTGATACGATGAACGAGCTTCGCAAGCACATACATTAGCGAGAGGAGAGGTATGTCACAGTTGACCGAAATCCGCTGGCACGCACGAGCCGGCCAAGGTGCTGTTACTGCAGCAAAGCTTGTGGCTGACACTGCGTTGCTCCAGGGAAATTACATTCAGGCATGTCCTGAGTACGGTCCCGAGCGAACAGGTGCGCCCCTGAAGGCGTACACCCGCGTATCCGATGAGCCTATTCAGGTACGCAACAACATTCTGAATCCCGATATCGTCATCGTCATGGACGATACGCTGCTTTCCAGCATCGATGTCATCGAGGGCATTAAGGACGACGGTCTGGTCATCCTTAACACCACCATGAGCCCCGCCGAGGCGCGTGCCGCGATCAAGGCTCCCGAGCACGTGAAGGTTTACGTTCTCGATGCAACGGGCATCGCTCTTGCCACCATCGGCAAGGATATGCCCAACACCCCGCTTGTCGGTGCGCTTGCAAAGGTTACGGGCATGTTCCCCGCCGAGCTCGTTAAGAAGCGTTTCGAGCTTACCAACGGCAAGAAGTTCTCCCGCGACATGATCGAGCGCAATTTCGCTTCGGTCGATCGCGCTTACGAGGAGGTGCACGACTAATGGCTGAATTCGGGTACGAGAATTTCGAGCACTGGAAGCTTGAGGATTACCCCACCGGCTTTGTTTGCCCCGATGGTGGTACTTCCACCAATTGCTACACCGGCGGCTGGCGCTCCATGCGTCCCGTCTGGGATAAGGAAAAATGCAAGAACTGCATGATCTGCTGGGCCTATTGCCCCGATGCCTCCATCGAGGTTGAAAACGGCGAGATGACCGGTATCGATTTGTTCCACTGCAAGGGCTGTGGTGTCTGCGTCACCGAGTGCAAGTTCGGCGCCCTGTCCTTGATCACCGAGGCCGAAGCTCAGGCACAGGAAAAGGAAGGGGAGTAGCATGGCTGAAAAGGAATACTTCTCCGCAACCGGCAATGCCATGGTCGCCGACGCTATGCGTCAGTGTGCCCCCGATGTCATGGCCGCATATCCCATTACTCCTCAGACCACCATTGTCGAGGCTTACGCTAAGTTCGTTGCCGATGGCCGTGTCCATACCGAGTACGTCCCCGTTGAGTCCGAGCATTCCGCGCTTTCCGCCTGTATCGGCGCTTCCGCTGCCGGCGCTCGCGTTGCAACCGCAACCAGCTCTCAGGGTCTGACTTACATGTATGAGGAGTTGCACATCGCTTCCGGCATGCGCCTGCCCATCGTCATGGCTAATGCCAACCGTGCGATCTCTGCGCCCATCAACATTCACGGCGATCATTCCGACATCATGGGCATGCGCGACTCCGGCTGGGTCATGCTGTTCGCCGAGAATGCGCAGGAGGCCTACGACAACACGATCCTGGCCTTCAAGGTCGCCGAAGATCCCAACGTGCTTCTTCCTGTTTGCACCGCGCTCGATGGCTTTGTCACCACGCACGCAATGGACGTTTGCTGCAAGGAGGACGATGAAACCGTCAAGGAGTTCGTGGGTGACTATCACCCCGAGTTCCCCTTGCTCGATACCGACAACCCCACCGGTCAGGGCATGTTCGGCACGCTGGGTAACTACTACATGAAGACTAAGCTCATCGAGCGTCGCGCCAACCTCGCTGCGCTTGAGGCCTTCGAGCGCTACGGCGCTGAATGGGAGAAGATCACCGGTCGTCCCGTCAAGGCCCTTGATTGCTACGAAACCGACGACGCCGACTATATCGTTGTTGTTATCGGCTCTTGCGCGGGAAACGTACGTCATAAGGTGAAAGAGCTGCGCGCTCAGGGCAAGAAGGTCGGCTTGATTCGTCCTCGCATCTTCCGTCCTTTCCCCGCTCAGCAGCTCGTCGAGGCTTGCAAGGGCGCAAAGGCCGTCGCCGTCCTCGATCGCTCTGATTCGCTGGGCGCCGCTCATGGCCCCTTGGCACTCGAAGTTCGTTCCGCTCTTCAGACGGCTGGTGAGCCTATCCTCATCAACGATTACATCGTTGGTCTGGGCGGCGCCGACGTCACGCTTGAGCACGTGCAGCAGGTCTTCGACCAGCTCGAGCAGCGTGTCGAAGGTACTTACGACGGTGCTCTTAACTATCTTGGTATTGAAGAGTAAGGAAGGGTTACAACATGGCTAACATCAAAGAGCTTTCCGCCCGTCCTGATGATCTGGCACCTGGCCATCGCCTGTGCGGCGGCTGCGGTGCATCCATTGCGGTGCGTCAGGTCCTGATGGGTCGCAACGATTACGACGTGGTCTGCTGCAGCGCAACGGGCTGTTTGGAGGTTTCGACCACCATTTATCCCGACAACGCATGGAACGTGCCTTTCATCCACAATGCGTTCGCCAACGCCGGTGCCACCATCTCCGGTGTCGAGGCTGCGTACAAGGGCCTGCAGCGTGCTGGCAAGATTCCCGCCGACAAGAAGATCAAGTTCGTTGCCTTCGGCGGCGACGGCGGTACCTACGACATCGGCC
>CAVAUO010000032.1:0-15159 GCA_963591685.1 Escherichia coli | reverse complement strand
TTGCGCTGCTTCTGGGGGTAGCGGCTCGCCACCATCCAGGCGAACAGGAGGCCGATAAAGCCACCGATCAAGCCAATGAAGAACCAGCCTACGCGCGTTCCCATGGGAACGTCGGGGCGATCCTCGCCGCTTTCTTTGCTTAAGTCGCGCATGCCGCCGAAAGGCAGCTGATTTGTTCCTGCGGTGTTTTGAGCCTGACCCGCTTGAGGCGCCCCTGACTGTGCTGGGACGAAAACCGGCTTACCTTCTTGATAGGCATTGGGAAGTATCTCGGCGTTCCACGCCCAAGGGTTTGCAGGGTTGCCCGAAGGTACCCATGCTCCGGCGGGCACCTTGCAGGGCTTGCCATCGATAGCTTGGTTCGGAATTGCCTCCGCGTCCCAGCTCCAGGGGTTGGAAAGGTCGCCCGTGGGGATCCAAGCTCCTACTTGGCCTGGGAAGGGATTGGGAGCTTGCGTATTGGCTGAAGGCCGTGCGCTCTGCGCAGAGCCTGCGCCTTGCGATGCGGCGAAACGGTCGGCAGCGCGAGTTTCGTTGCTGGAAGTGCCATTGGCCACGGCGTCACTAGCGCTTGGGTTAGCTTGCGCTGCTGGGCTGGCTGCTGCATCTTGCTGACCACCCACTGCAACGCCTGCCTGCGCTCCCTGCTGAGGCGAATCCTGCCCTGGGGCCCCTTGGCCATTTTGCGCAGAGGTGTTCTGGGCCGCATTTTGGTCTGCTGCGCCATCGCCCCAATTGGGCTCGCGCCATTTTCCTTTATCTACATAGGTATAGGGGTTGGCCCACCACGGCGCATCGGGATTGGGCTTATCGGACCAGTGCGAAGGCTTGTAGAAAGGACCGATGTGGTCGGACGCCTGGGCGTCGGGATTTTCCTGCTTGGGTCGCTGCCATTCGCTGCCGTTGCTGAAAGCACCCGAGGCTTGCTGAGAAGAATTGGAGCCTTGCGAACCGGCATCGCCGTTGCCGTTAGCGTCCGCACCCGTTGGGGCGCCCGAAGCTGCGGCATCGCCCTGAGCCGCGCCCGATTCGGCAGGACTGTTGGTCACGTTCCCGTGCTCCGTGACCGGATGACCCTGGGTCGCCGCATCGAGATTCTGCTGATACTTTAAATAAGCTTCGTAATTAGGGTCGTCGGGGGAAGGAACCCAATCGGCCCCGTATTTCGTGCTGGAAGACGTATCAGAAGAATTTTGATTTCGAGTGCTCTGGTCGCTCATCATTTCCCCTCAATATAGTTTCGTTTCTAAACGATTTTACTGTGCGGGGAAACAAGGGCCCGAGCTGACGGAACTAAATACATGAACAGCCCACGAGTTTGCGGCGAGGGCTGAAAGTTAACGAAATTGCGTAGGGTACCACCGACTGCAAGCGACTGCCGCCCTAAACTGTCGGCCGTAGCGCAAGGGAGCCCCTAATGCCCCAGAACGCCGGCTTCAACGATATGCAACGACGCGTTGGTCTTTTATTTAAGGGCGAAGAGAACGAGCGGGTTTACGTCCATCAGATACACCAGACCGATGCAGCAGCCGACGGCGATGACGACGCAGAACAGCAAGACGATGCCGATAACGCGCAAGATGCCATGGGCGAGCGTTTGCGGGACCTTGCTTTTGCTGCGCAGGTCGTCAGGGAGGATGGATTCCTGTCCTTCGGAGGAAGCGTCGCTCACGCCATAGGAATATGAGCCGGCGGCGTCCTCTACGGGAGCGCCATAGGCGTATTCGTCAAGGCCGCCAAAATCAAGATTTGAAGGCGCGCCTGCTTGTTCGAGCTGAACAGGAGCCGCATGACGGGAGCGCACCGCGATATCCTGCGTGTTGAAAATGGAATCGCTCGCCTCGCGAGATTCGGGAGCGCTGGAAGCATGGCGGCCATGACGAGGCGTGCCACTGGCATGTTTGTCATATGTGCTGCCCTGCTGAGCCATCGTTCTCCCTTTCAACGGTTTCAGAACATATTACGACAAATATCCAAGAAAGCCGCGAAGAGGCTCTTGGCAAAGCGACCGGCTAGTCGGCCTTGCGCTGGTCGAGCACGAACTGCAGCGCAGCATCGATTTCGATATCCAGGAACACCTGGCCGACTTCGTGATACTTATCCCAGCAATCGATATAGGGCTTTAAAACCTTTTCAAGGGTTTCGACATCTCGCTTTGCATGAAGCTCGGCGATTTTGTCCCGCTGGGGAAGAAGCTCCAGGCTGATCGTCTTCAGGTCCACCGCAAGGCGCAGCTGATCGTAATTTTCGCTGAACTCGGCGGGGTCCCCTTCGACCTCCGTGCGAATCTGCTCGTAGCGAAGACGATGCTCATACCAATCGGCATCGAGCGCGCCCGAGGCGATGACCTCTTCGTAAGATAGATAGGGCGTTAGCAGCTTTTTGCCCTCGTTAAGCAGATACCTGGTAAAGCGAGCATCGCAGTTTTCGATATAGGCCTTCAGGTCTTTAGGCACCGCGAGCTCGACGCCGGCAAAGCTTTTGAACTCACATTCGCGCACAAAGCTTGCAGCGACGTGCTGGTCGGCACCACCGAGCTCGGTTGCATAAACGTCGGTGGGTTCGGGCAAAGCGGCGATCATGTCGAAGATCTTCTTGCCCGTCTTGGCCGTGCGTCCATGCAGGCCCCGCAGGAAGGCCTTCGCCTTCAAGCTCAAACCGCGCGGAACGAAGACGCCTTCCGAGACACCGGCTTTCCAGGCACGCAAATAAACGTTGGCGGGCGCGGGCACCTGAGCATTCGTGAGAGCGAAAATCCTGATTCCCAGCTCTTTATCCTGCTCGGCTGGGTTTTCGTTGAGCTTCAAAACGCAGCTTTTAGTGCTGGAATACTTTACGAACAAGCCTGCGCAAGAAGGATCGTTGCCCATGTAGGAAACGCGGCGATTCTGGTAGCTGCCGGGCAAAATATCAATGAGTTTTCGTAGGTCGGCGGCTGGCATAAGCAAACAATGATCGTTCAGGCGCTCGGGAAAGTTCTTTTTGACAAAAAGGCCCTTTGCCACAGCGGGCGAGCAGATGCAGCGCAGATTGTTGCTGCGGCAAAGCTCGGTTACCTCGCCCATAAGAAGCAAGAGACAGCGCTGATTTTCGTTCAGCACGTCCTCGGGGGTATCGAGCTTTTTAGCGGGCTTCTTGACGCGCGGCCATTTGCCCTCCCATTGGGGGACCCCGTTGGCCTTGGCCCAGGGCTTCCTGCGCAACCATGAAGGAGCGTAGCCGAAACGCTGCTGGATATCGGTAAGAATCAAGCCGTTCATGGTGCTTTCGGCGGCAACCAGATAGGCATCGCCCACGTCGATCCCACGCTCGGTTTTGCAATCTGCCTGATATTTAAGGAAGAAACCATTGCCCTCGAAGCGCCCAAGGGCAGCCTCGATTGCTGCCGCGACCTCCTCAAGAGCAAGCTCGCCCGCGCGATGAAGGCGCCACAGGCACTCGACCTCAAGATAGTAGAAGGTTACGGCGTTCACGTACCTTACCTTGAGGCTGCGCGCCTTTTCCAGGGCATCGGCCACGCGACCGAAGCAAACATCGTCGGTTGCGGAACGGAAAAGCTCCAGGTCTTCAAAGGCTTGGGCGGCGAAAGGGGTCAGCGGGCGACTGATCTGCTTGCTCACGCGAAGAATCTGATGCGCTCGTCCAATACGCTCAGTGCAAATAAGCGCAATAAGAAGGGCATCGTAAACCTCGTCGGAAACGTCGGCGAGCACGGGATGATGCGTGCGCCAGAACAGCTTCGTGGTTCTGCGCCCAACTGCGGGACCGCCGATCTGCCAGCTGACGAAGCGCCCCATAATGCGATCGAGCGTTTGACCGTCGCGGGCCACCAAGGCCCGTTCGAACTCCTGCTGATGCCGAGCGATGCGCTGCTCAACTTCAAGCTTGGCGAAATGTGCCTTGGCCTTAATGCGCGAATCCTCAAGATAGCGACCCTCGAAACCGGCTTTAAGAACGGCGGGGCGACGGGCGATCATCTTGCGACGAAGCTCGTCGCGATCGTGGGTGGGACGGTAATAGGTAAGCGCATCGCGATAGGAAAACTCGTGGGACTCCGGCGCGGAATGCTTGGCCGCGTTGGCGTTGCGAGGCATCTCGGGCCATTCATCGTTGAAAGACGCGCGCAGCACGCCGTTGAAACCGCGCGGGATCATGAACTCGTAGGGCCCGACCTTGGCAAGAAGGGATTCCGCGAAATCCGAGCGACGATACTGCGTGCCGCTCCCCTGCCAACGATGTATATAAAGATCGCCATCCGGATCGAAATGCGAGGCAAGCCTTCGCTCAAATTCCTTGGAGGCCTCGATCTTGCCGAGCTTCTCTTTAAGCGCCATCGCTTGCTCGTACTCCTCGGGGGTCGCCGCCGCACGGACGCTCGACGTGGTGGAGTAAGAGATCATGTCGTAGTACAGGAACAAATCCTTGTGGTAACGGGCGATTTCCTCGGGATCGTTTTTGACGGGATCGAGAACGAAGATGTCGATAACGTAGCCCGCGTAATCATCGTGCAGGGACTGCTGCCGGTGGATGCAAGTAGTGTCGAGCGCGATATAGCGCGGCATCACGTGGAAGTAGGCTTCCTGCACGTCAGGGGCGCACAGCATGCGCTTGGGCGGCAGGTTGGCGGGGTCTTGGCATACCTCTTTGAACTCGAGCCAGTCCTCATAGGGCATCAGGATGTCGAAATCGTCGTCCCAAGGGATGATTCCGCCGTGGCGAACAGCGCCGATGAGCGTGCCGCACCCAAGAAAATAACGAATGCCGTGCTTCATGCAGATGTCATGGATCTCGGCGCCCAAGCTCAAAAGATACGCCTGCTGTTTGTTCATTGAATCCCCTTCTACTACCGCCGCTGAAATGCGGCGGCATTTGCCGGATCAATTCTATCATCTTCGAGCTTCCGCCCCTACGCGCCCGAAAACGGCATTGCACTTGAAGGTTTTCCTTGTGTTCATAATTTCTGATTGCTAGACTGTTCGTGAACATTATGAAAGCAAGGAATCGTGAACGTACGCCATTCACCCAGGATGCGCAGGGGATGAAACCCCGCAAGCAACTCCCGGGAGCGCGGCAGAAGAGGAGCCCTGTGGAACTCGATCGCTACAAATTCGAAGTGCTTTTGGCCCACCTTGCCGACGAGGCGCCAACCCAGCGCGATATCGCGGACGGATCCGGCATTTCGCTCGGCTCGGTGAACAAGGCAAGTAAAGCCTGCAAAGAGACCGGCCTGCTCGCGAACGACGGCACGGTCACCGAAGCTGGTCGCGCAGCATTGGCGCCCTACAAGGTTGACAGCGCCGTGATTCTGGCGGCCGGTGCCGCCTCGCGCATGGCGCCCCTTTCCTTCGAAAAGCCCAAGGCGCTCTTCGAGGTGCAGGGTGAGATTCTTATCGAGCGCTTGATCGGGCAAATCAAGGCCGCGGGAATCGAAGATATATCCGTCGTGGTGGGCCACATGAAGGAAAGCTTCTTCTACCTGGGCGACAAGTTCGACGTGAACATCATATCGAGCCGCGATTATGCCAACCGCAACAACCACTCCTCCCTCTTTCTGGCGCGCGAGCACCTGAACAACAGCTACATCTGCGCATCCGACCAGTACATCGTCGAAAACCCCTTCAGGCCCTACGTCTTCGAGGCCTACATGCCCATGTTCAAAAGCAAGCCGGAATCGCGCGTTCGTGCCATCACCTGGGACAAGAAAGACATCATCACGGGGATGGAGCGTCGCGCCGGTTGGTACCCACGCGGCCCGGTGTACTTGGACGCCGCCAGCTCGCACAAGCTCATGAGCATTATCGAAGAGGAATACGACTACCACGAAACCAAGCGCAAGCTTTGGGACACCATCTTCCTTGAGCACGCTAGCGAGTTCGCCGTGCGCGCAAAGAAATACCAGCCGGGCGAGATTTATGAGTTCGACCAGCTGCAAGACCTGCTGGCCTTTGATCGCGACTTTCTTATCAACGTCGACTCGGCCATTTTGGACAACATCTGCAAGACGCTCGACTGTGAGCGCTCCGACATCACCCAGGTTATGCCCCTGAAAGCGGGTCTTACCAACCTGTCGGTGCTGTTCAGCTGCAAGGGCGAGCGCTACGTGTACCGCCACCCCGGCGCCGGCACCGACGAGATCATCAACCGCCAGGCCGAAACCTTCGCGCTCAACGCCGCCAAGCGCCTGGGGCTGGACGAAACCTTCCTGTACGAAAACGCCGAGGAAGGCTGGAAGATCTCGCGCTTCATCGAGGGCTGCACCGACTTCGACTACCGCAACACCAAGCAGGTGAAGCAGGCGCTGCAGCTGATCAAGCGCTTGCACAGCTGCGACGAGCTGTCGCCTTGGTCCTTCGATTTCTACGAGGCGACGCTCGACATCCTTCGTTTGCTGGCGGAGATTTCGTATCCCCTGCCGCGCGACTTCGCCGAGCTTAAAGCCGACGCGGGCACGATCGCCGAGGCCATGAAGCAGGACCAAGGGCAGCCATGCCTGTGCCATAACGACTTCTACGGGCCAAACCTGTTGGTTCACGGTGACGACATGTGGGTTATCGATTGGGAGTACGCCGCCATGGGCGACTGGGCCTGCGACCTGGGAAACTTCGTGGCGCAGGGCTCGGGCTACTCGGTCGAGGAGGCCATTGCCATGCTCGATCTTTATTTCGACCGCAAACCAAGCGATACCGAGATGCGCCATTGCGTGGCCGCCGTTGGAATCGTCGGCTTCTATTGGTACGTATGGGCGATGTACAAGGAAGCGATGGGCAACCCCGTTGGTGAATGGATCTACACCTGGTACAAAGCCGCCAAATCGTTCATTGCCGCTGCAAAGGAGTTGTACTAATGAGCGCAAAGAACCTGCAAACCACCGATCAGGAAAGCAACGAGTACTTTGCCAAACGCTCGCTTAAGGGCGGCGCCGTGGGCTGGGTGCTTCTTATCAGCCTGGGAGTTTCCTACACCATCTCGGGCGACTTCAGCGGCTGGAACTACGGCATGGAGCAAGGCGGCTGGCTGGGCCTCGCCATCGCCTGGGCTGTTATGGGACTGATGTATGCCTGCACCGTGTTCGGCTTGGCCGAGCTCTCAAGCGCCATTCCCACCGCGGGCGCCGGCTATGCCTTCGCCCGAAGCGCCATGGGGCGCACCGGCGGCTTTGCCACCGGCCTGGCGCTCATCATCGAGTACGTGTGCGCGCCGGCAGCCATCGCCACCTTCATCGCCAACTACGTGATTGCGCTGGGAATCGTTGATGTGGACGTGCTCGTCATCGTCGCCATCGCCTACGTGATATTCATCGGCATCCACATCTTCGGCGTGGGCGAGGCCCTGAAGCTCATGCTCGTGGTGAGCGCCATCGCCATCGTCGCGCTGGTTGCCTTTGCGGCGGGCATGATTCCCAGCTTCGATGCAAGCAATCTGTTCAACATGCCCGCCGTCGATTCGGCGAGCTCAAGCGAGCTTTTGCCCTTCGGCCTGCTGGGCGTGCTTGGCGCGCTCCCCTACGGCATCTGGTTCTTCCTGGGTGTTGAGGGTGTGCCCCTGGCAGCCGAGGAAGCCGCCAATCCCAAGCGCGACATGCCACGCGGGCTTATCGGAGCGCTTGTGATCCTTGGCCTGACAGGATTCCTTTCCCTGCTCCTTGCCGCAGGCGGCGCAGGCGCGGCGCTTATCGCCCCCAGCGACGCTCCCTTAGTCGATGCGTTGAACGCCGTTGGGCAAAGCGACCTGGCGGTCTTCGTCAACTGGGCGGGCTTGGCCGGCCTGATCGCCAGCTTCTTCAGCTTGATGTACGCGGGTTCGCGCCAAGTGTTCGCGCTTTCCCGCGCGGGCTACCTGCCCAACTTCCTGGCCCTTACCGGTAAGCGCAAGACCCCCTACGTCGCGCTCATCGCCTCGGGCATCGTGGGCTTCATCCTGGTCGTTGTGATGCGCGATGGCAGCCTAATCCTCAACATCGCGGTGTTCGGCGCCTGCGTGTCCTACGCGCTCATGAACCTTTCGCACATTATCCTGCGCCTGCGCAACCCCGGCATGCACCGTGGCTACCGCACGCCCGGCGGCACCGCGACCACGCTTGTCGGCTTCGTGCTTTCCTGCATTGCCATCGTCTCCACCTTCTTCGTGGACGTGGTGGCCGCCAGTTGCGTGCTTGTCATCTACATCTTCGGTATGGCGTATTTCAGCTTCTATTCGAAAAAGCACCTGGTAAGCAACGCGCCTGAAGAGGAATTCGCCAAGTTGAACCAGGCGGAAAGCGAGCTGCGCTAAGCGAAGGCCACAGGCAAGGAGCCCCGCTGAGTCCCGGCAGCCCACCTTGAGCTCCGCTTGGGCAAATCGGCGGACGGGCCGCAAAGTCCCACCTAAGAAAAGACGCCTGCGCTAAAATCAACGCAAACGATTTCACATCCCCCGGCAATCGTTGGGGGATGCTTTTGTTTGCAAACTGCACCCTTCAAGAAAGGAAGCCATGTCCAGTTTGTCGCATGATGAGTTCCTCGAACTCGAAGCGCGCTACCAGGCGGGCACTGCAACGCCGGCCGACCTGGAAGCGCTCGAGCCTTACCGTGCCAAACGCGCCGTGTTGGTGGCGTCGGGCTTCGGCAGCCGCATGTTGCCGCTCACCATCAACAGCCCCAAGCCTCTTATTCGCGTCAAAGGTCGCCGCATCATCGAGACGATCCTTGATGCGCTTTTAGCCATCGACGTAACCGAGATTTACATCGTGGTGGGCTACTTGGCCGAGGAATTCGAGCTCCTGAAAAAGGACTACCCCAGCATCACGCTCATCTACAACGAGCAGTTTGCCAGCACCAACAACATCTCGTCGGCGGTATGCGCGCGCGAGCACTTCGAGAACGCCTACGTGTTCGAAAGCGATTTGTTCTTAAAGAACCCCGCGCTGCTGAAGAAGTACTCGGATGAATCGTTTTACCTGGGAGTGCCGGTGGAAAGCACGCCCGACTGGTGCTTCGATACCAACGAGGAAGGCGTCATCTGCGACCTTCATAAGGGCGGCAAGAACTGCCATCACATGTACGGCATCTCGTATTGGACCGCGAAAGACGGCGCCAAGCTGCGCGAAGATTTGCCCGCTGCCTTTGCCTGCGAGGAAAACAAGCAGCGCTTCTGGGACGACGTCCCCTGCGTGGTGAAGCGCGAGAACTACCAGGTGCGCGTGCATGAGTGCAGCTTCGACGACATCGACGAGATCGATTCGCTAGCCGAGCTGCAGGAAATCGACCCCGCCTACGTAATCAAGTAAGCTCAGCCGAGCTCTTCTAAGAATAGGAATATCATGGACCAGGAAATCCTTACAAAAATCGACGAGATTGTGGACGCGCCCACCCTGTATCCGGAAGTCGAGCGCAAACCGCGTGAGCGCCGCGTTCAGGACATGATCGAATGGTACGAGGCCAACAACGAGGTAAACCATTGGTACAACCTCTACGGACTTGATCGCGTGGACGCCCCCGACCAGGCCAATTACCTTGACAACGGCAACCTGCGTCGCGAGCGCTGGAAGGCCAACTCCACCTTCTACCCCGCCGGCAACGCCTTCCCCTTCGACTACACGCTTGTCATGCGCGACAAGCTTCTGTTCGAGAACTGGATCTCGCAAACCGCGCAGAACAAAACTGAGTACGTGCCTTCGATCTGTGTTATCCGAAACGGCGAGCTGCGCCCGCGCAAGGCCGACGGCCTGTTGGGCGAGGCGCAAAGCCTGAGCGAATTCCTTAAGCCCTGGATCGGCCAGAGCCTGGTGTTCAAGCAGACCTACGGATCGCACGGTTTCACCGTCGAAGTCGTCGACATCGAGAACGACAAGGTCACGCACAAAAACACCAGCTACAGCTTTGTCGAATATGCCGAGCACCTGTCCGGCGAGCGCACCTGCTGGATCGTCCAGGAGTTCATGAAGCAGCATCCGGCGCTCGACAAGCTCAACGCCTCGTCCATCAACTGCATCCGCATGATCACCTACAGCACAGGCAGCCGCGTCGTCATCGACGCCGACCATAGCATCCTGCGCATCGGTCGTCCCGGCATGCGCACCAACGACATGCCCGAGGGCGCCATCCCCATCCTCATCGACAAGAACGGCAAGATCAGCGACATCGCTTACTCCATCAACCCGATGGAGCGCATTGAGACCGGCTTGGGCGGCTACGAAATTCCTTACTTCCAGGAAGCCCTGGATTTGTGCGTTCGCCTGCATAAGGCCATCCCCGAGCTGTTCACGATCGGCTGGGACGTCGCCATCGGCCCCGACGGCCCGGTGATCATCGAAGGCAACGACGGCTGGCACCCGCGCTTGGTGCAGTGCTACTTTGGCGAGGGCCTGCGCCCCATGTGGAACGAGCTTATGGCCGAACGCCAGGCCAACGTCCACCCCGACGTCGACGAGCATCCCGAGGTGTAATTAGCCTTCGGTTGCGCTGATTGCGCCGTGCTGGCAACTGATGTTGCTCGGTTTGCGCTGGCGACTGGCGCCATCAGGGTTTGCCCCACTCGGACAACGCAGCCAACGCAAACGGCCCAAAACCCAGATCAAGAAAAACGCGCCCCTGGCTATCCGATAAGCCAGGGGCGCGTTGGTGTTTGCGTTACGGCACGGCACCAGCACGCGCGAAGCGAAAAGGGAGCGGGCTATTCGGAGAAAAGCTCGATCACTTGCTTACGGGTGGTGATGCCATGGTTTTGCGGAATGCCCGTTTTCACCAGGTCCTTGCCGCAGAACTTACCGTCGACGTAATACTCCAGACCCATATAGTTGGCATACCAGCCAAGCACCTTGTCGATGGTGGGCGCCGGGGTATCGAAAATCTCGCAATATGCGCGGATGATGGCCAAGCCCCAAGGGAAATCCTCGGTGAACAGACGCGAGCTTGTGTCTGCAACGAACTTGCCCTCGGTTGCGCTAGCCGCAGCCGAAGCGGAATCGTCTGCGGCGGCTGGCGCGGGTTTCATCGGAGCCATGACGGTTTGGAAGGTCTGGATCGAATTGATCTTGTCCGTCATGGCCTCAACGGTGGGAGACTCGTAGTGCTCGCCTAGAGGCTTGACGGAGCTCATGTCCAGCTCGGGCATGGCGTCGAAAAGCGCATGAAGCTCGCTATCGACGGCGAAAAGCGTCTCCGAGGCCTTATTGCCCCAGCCAACGTAAAAATGCAGGTGCTCGCTGAATTCGTAATCGCGGGGCTTATCACCGAAAATCTCGTAAGTGCGCGAAGTATGCAGAACAGGATTGCTCGGCGTAAGCGAAACAGCCAAGAAGTTGTCGGCGCGCTTCGTCTTCAGGCCGCAGGCTTCGATGCGAGTGCAGGCCTCGTCCAAGTCGGCAGCACGCAGGGTTCCAACCACGCTGCAGGGCTTCCAGCTTTTAAGGTTGACTTCCTTGCCGTACTCGGCGAGCTTAGCGGTAAAGGGCACGCGCTGGAAGCCGAACAGCTTCGCCTTGCCCTTGAAGTACTTGTCAAAGAAGAACTCAAAACCACCGCTACCGGGCAAAACGCCCACAAAAGAGCCTTCCGCCACGTACGGTGCTATATCGGCAAAAGCCTTCTCCACGGCAAAATGAGGTAGAGCGATGAACACGATGTCTGCGTCTTTTGCCGCCAAGGACGCATCGTCGGAAACGCAGTCGAGCTTTACCTGATAGCCAAGCTCGCCCTCCCAATCGTTACAGGTGAGGATGCCGGCAAAGCGCTCGGGGCGGCGCGTGAACATGCGAACCTCGTACTCGGGGTGCGTATGCTTGATATAGCAACAAAGCGCCGTACCGATATGGCCGCCGCCAACGATCGTAACCTTCATAAAAATCGCCTCTTCCTTTGCCTTGCCCTGACTAGCTTCGGCTTGCCTTAGCCAGCCCGGCTTGGCTTGCTTATTGGCTTACCCTTCAACAAAAGAAAAGGGCAGAAAGACTTGCTTTCCGCCCTTTTGATAATTTGCTTAAACTCGCTGTTCGCCTTCGCGGTCCGCTGCTTTGCCCTAGACCAAGCCCTTGATACGGATTGCGGTGCCGTTGGGCATGTTGTAGACGTACTTTGCGTTCTTAGGGAGCAAACGCACGCAGCCATGAGAAATGTTATTGCCCAGCTGCTTGCTCAAAGGCTTGCTGAACTTGGTGCGGCTGCCGCGCTTGGTAAGCGCGCTGTGGAAGCCCAGGGATCCACCGTAGCCGTGGAAGTTCCAGTAAGAGATTTTGCCGGAGTCGATACGGGCTCGCTTGTAGCTCTTCAGCTTGAAGTCGCCCTTGGTGGTGGGGCGGGACTTAATGCCAGTGCCGCACTTCCAGTACTTCTTGAGCTTCCATTTGCCCTTGGAGCCGGTGTAGATAGCCACGCGATTGAAGGTGGTGTCAACGGTGATGCAGTACGAGGTGGAGCTGGACATATTCTTAATGCGCGAGTAAAGAATGTCCTTTGCGAAGGAATCCCAGTTAGACTCGAAGGAGGTGTAGAGGTCGCCGTTAGCGGGCTTGGTACCGCCGCTCTTTTCGACGAGCTTGATCTGATAACCGCACATCTTCATGCGTGCGTTGAAGTTCTTGACGCCCGCCTTAGCACCGTTCTTTGCCCATGCCATCCAACCAGCGCCGGAAATGTAGGTGCGATAGTAAACATCAAAACGCTTTGCCAGTTCGCCGGAAAGGCTCACGGTAATGTACTGAGCTGCCTGACCGGCAATGCCGGCAGCAGAGTACTTGCCCTTCTTGGCGTTACTGCCCGAAGTGGCCTTTTTATCGTTGTACATGGTGTAGGAAACAGTGCCGGAAAGAGCGCTATTGATGCGATCGACTTCCATACGACCGACCTTTTTGGTGCCGGAACCCTTACCGGAAGTGCTGCCCTGGTTGACCCAGCCCTTCCACTTGCCCTGGCCGTAGGAGTTGTACTTAAGGCCTACGATGTGGAACTTATGCTTGCTCGTAGAGCCGTCATAATCGTTGATGCCCTTTGCGTAAACATAAGCATCCTCACCAGAGACGTTGTTCTCATAAACCAGAGTGTAGTCCGTGCCCTCTTTTAGGACCTTAGAGCCATCGGTGATCTTAAGCTTGGGCTTGATAGCGCTGCCGGTATAAGCGTAATAGCCGCCGTTGATGAAATCATTGGAAACGCTGCAGCTGCCGATGGATTTGCTGTTGATCTTGTAGGCAAGTTTGACCGAACCCGTATAAGCCTTGGATTTGCAAGTAACCGTAGCGTAATGTTCGCCAACAGTCTTGCCAGAGAAAGTAACTGTGAAATTATTGGTTACGTCCGTTTTGCGGTCGGAGCCCTGGTAAATCACAAGGCTGAGACCCTTTTGAGCTTCGTCGTAATCAACGTTGCCAAAGCTACCGCTAGCCCAAAGACCATTTTTCTCAGAACCGTTAACCTTAAGCACAAACTCGAGGCTGCCATCGCCCAAAGTGCCGGCAGACCCGTCCTCATTCCAAGTATTCTTGGTGTCGATGTTCTTTTCGCTGCTGGAATCGGACTGCACAGAGACAAGCGCTGCTTCGCCGTCAACAGACTGAGTATCAGCTTCAGACGAGGCTGCTTGCTCGCTCTGCTGGGCAGATGCCGACCCAGAGCTATCGGTTGCCTTGGAATTCGTATCGGCCAGAGCCTCCGTGATGGGGCACAAGCTCACGGCCAAAACCGCAGACATTGCAACAGCTAAAAAGCGCTGGTGCAGAGGCATTTTGTGGGTGTTTTCAAGCTTTGACATTAAGCCTCAATCCTTCGTGCAACCCAAGGTCGCGCTAGATCATCATCCTGCAAATTTCGTAACTTTTATTTTGCCACAAAATCAAACTCATGTTGCGAACTAGCCCCAAGTAGCAGCAAATGCTTTTTCGCTAACCATCGCCACCAGGATAAAACCTTGGCAAATCCTGCCGCCCGCCCAAGATCTATGGCCCTTCCTTAACAGAAGGATGGACGGCAGCCTTGCGCCAACCGATAGTTGGAACAGCAAAACCACGAACAAGCCGACAATCGATCAGACGGAATTCCCGATCAACCCTATTGGAGATAAATCATGCCTAAAAAAACAGTGATCGTTTATCAGTCGAAGAAAACAGGAAACACCAAGCAGCTTGTCGATAAGGCAATCGAGCGCAATCCCGACATTCAGGCCTTTCACATATCTGAGGCACCCCAGAACCTAGAGACCATTGCGCAGGCTGACCTTGTTGTTTTGGCCAGCGGGATTTATTTCGGATACCCGGACAGGAAAATCACTAAGTTTGCACTGTCGAACATAAAACCTGGTCAGGAAGTTTTCGTCATGCTCACCCATGGCTCTGACAGCGACCACTACCGCCTTAAGTACAAAGCTCGCCTAAACGCCGCCGGCGTGAATCTGGTGGGCATTGATTCATGCCAAGGGCGCTATGACTTTGGCCTTTTCAAGCTTCTTGGCGGCATGCACAACGAGACGCCCGCATCGGAAGGAATCGACCGCGTTGTAAGCAAGCTGGAAGAGGCCCAAGTCATCGACCTGGGCCTCTGAACAGCGGAACGTGCGGCGTCCGCAAGAGGCCCTAGCCACCGCCGTCACAGCAAAAAGGAAAGGGTCCTTTCACCGAGTCTTAACTATGCCCCAACACAAAAAGGCCCCGCCGAAGCGGAGCCTTTTGGATGCGAAAATCGCTGTTCGCAAGCATTTGAATTTTGCCAACTTGCCAGATGGACGCAGGCCCAAGTGGCAAACGAAAAATCCTAGCGCTTGGAGAACTGGGGGCGCTTACGAGCCTTCTTGAGGCCGTACTTCTTGCGCTCGACCATACGAGAGTCGCGGGTCAGATAGCCAGCCTTCTTGAGCTCGGCGCGGTAGTCGCCAGCCTCAAGAAGAGCACGAGCGATGCCGTGACGCAGAGCGCCAGCCTGACCGGAAACGCCGCCGCCATTGCAGCGAGCGATGACGTCGAAGGCACCCTTGGTGTCGGTGACGTCGAAGGGAGTGGTTGCATAATCGACCAGAGCCTGACGACCGAAGAACTCACGAGCCTCACGACCGTTAACGGTTACCTTGCCGGTACCGGGAACGATGCGGACACGAGCGACGGCGTTCTTGCGACGGCCGGTGCCGTAGTAAATTGCTTCGCCTGCCATTTAGTTCTCCTCCATCTTGATCTCGCGGGGCTGCTGAGCTGCGTGAGGA
>CAVAUO010000031.1:0-15307 GCA_963591685.1 Escherichia coli | reverse complement strand
CGCAGGAACCGCGCGGGTGCCGCTGCGGTGACGTGCTGCGCGGCATGATGACCCCCGCTGAGTGCCCGCTGTTCCGCCGTGTGTGCACTCCGGAAAATCCGGTGGGCCCCTGCATGGTTTCCTCGGAGGGCTCCTGCGCCGCGTATTTTAGGTACCTGTAGAGCCAATTTGGTGCCTATAGGCGCTAGGGGTATAATTCTTCTGCTGCGCATTTTCGCAATGCCAGCTTGCAAGCCTTGCCGCATCACGCAACATCAACCAACCAAACATGCAGCAAGGAAACAGGCGAAGAACCACCACGTTGGATATCGGTGGTTAATTGAGCCTAGGACATCGGAGGGTTTTTGGCTGCAGCCAAAACACATAGAAGAAAGCGCGGCGCGCTCAACATCGTCTTGATCGCCGTCGTCGTGGCTTTCGCGCTGGCAGCTCTTTCGTTCAGCGCGGTAACCAAGGCGCAAGGTTCGGGCGAGGTGGACTCCTCCACTATCGGTGTGGGTCAAAACCAATCAAGCACCACGCAGCTCGATGCCTCTCAGCGTTTTCAATCCACTGCTGTTTCCGACGTCACCGACGTTGAAGACGTTACCAAGGGTGCCCAGCGTACCATCACCGTCGAGGACCCTGATCCTGTGGTTGTGCCCATCGCCATCGATCGCACCAATGAGCTGGCCGTCGAGATGGCCGAGAAGTATTGCACGCTCAATCCGCTGCCTACCGCAAAGCATATTGCGCCCGACACGTCCGACGGTACCTGGTCTAACGGCATCGCAAGCGCTTACTCCATCGCCGACAACGACGACGGCAAGGGTAATTTTGGCGTGACGGACACCGCCTCGGGTATTGACTTGAGTTCCGAGAGCATTACCGTGGCCGTTCCCGAGAGCGAATCCTGGCGCCTCGGACAGATCGTTGAGGTCTGCTACGACGGCAAGGTCGTTATTGCGACGGTTACCGACACCGGCGGCTTTGCCAAGTACGGCCGCGCGCTCGATCTGGCGCCCGGTGTATACAAGGCTTTCGGCTTTGATTCCGTTGCCGATTGGGGCACGCGCACCGTAAGCTATCGCTTCCTTTCCTAAGGAGCCTTCATGGGCAACGTTATCGTCATCGGTTGCGGGCGAGTCGGTTCACGGCTTGCCACGATGCTTTCAAGCTACGACAACAACGTCACGGTGATCGACCGCGATGAATCGGCCTTCGCTTCGCTTGGCCGTGATTTCAACGGATCGACCATCGTCGGAACCGGCATCGATGAGGCCACGCTGCAGCATGCAGGCATTGAGGAATGCGATTTCCTTGCCTCGGTTACCCAATCTGACAACACCAATCTTATGTGCGTCGAGATCGCCAAGCGCCTCTACGATGTTCCCAACGCCATCGCCCGCTTGTACAACGTTGCACACGAGCGCACGTATTCCCAACTGGGAATCGACTACGTGTGCGGTACCGCGCTGGTGGCCGAGGAAATTTTCTCGAAGGTCATGTCGGGCGTGGGCGATCACATCACCACCTTCGGCGATTACGAAATCCTGCAGTTCGCGCTCGACCTAAGCGCGACGGGCAAGGATTCCATTACCGTGGGTGAGATTCAGAAAGACCATATTATCCGCGTGTGCGCCTTCGAGCGCGCCGACGGATCAT
Organism: Escherichia coli; assembly: GCA_963591685.1. Classification (GTDB taxonomy): domain Bacteria; phylum Actinomycetota; class Coriobacteriia; order Coriobacteriales; family Eggerthellaceae; genus Anaerotardibacter. Next base: position 13,663 of record CAVAUO010000031.1, on the reverse strand, counting down.
CTTCATCCTTGCCCACCTCTAAGTCGGTTTTGCGCCAGGGCGATTGCGTGCTGGTTGCCGTGCGCCACGGGATGTCGGGCAAGCTTTCCCGATTCATGCAGGTGTAGCTATGTATGTCGTAATTGCAGGTGGCGGAAAGATTGGTCAGTACCTTGCCGGCGTTTTGCTGGGGGATGGCAACGATGTGGCGATCATCGAGAAGGAAGCGGCAATCGCCAAGCATCTTTCCGAGGAGCTGCGCGGCTCGATCCTGGTTATCAACGGCGACGGTTGCGAGACCACCGTCCAAGAATCGGCCGGTGTTCATAGGGCGGATGTTTTCGTTGCCATCACCGGCCGCGACGAGGACAACCTGGCGGCCTGCGAGATCGCCGACCGCTTGTACCGGGTTCCCCGTTGCGTTGCGCGCGTGAACAACCCGAAGAACCTGCGCATTTTCCGTCGTCTGGGCATCGAGTGTATTTCGTCGACCAGCCTGATCGCACGCATGATTCAGGAAGAGGCGACGGTGGGCTCGATGACGGTCGCCGTTTCCTTGACCAACGACGACTTGGCGCTCGAAAGCGTCATGACGCCGCGCATGTTTAAGAAAAACGATTCGGAGCAGGGCATTTCCGCGCTCGATTTGGATGAGCACTTCGAAGACGGCATTCGCCTGGTGGCGGTGAACCGCGGTGGTGACATCGAGGTCGTGGGAACGGAAACTCGCATTCTTCCCGGTGACCATGTAATCTTGGCTGCAGATACCGACAAGCTCGAATTCGCGCGTCGTGTTATCAAGGGGCTTTAAAGGAAAGGGACTTCAATGATCGGTCGTTACACTCGCCCTGCCATGGGCGCTATTTGGGAACTCCAGAACAAATTCGAGATCTGGCAGGAAATCGAGGTGCTTGCCTGTGAAGCTCAGGCCGAGCTTGGTCAGATCGGTATCACCAAGGATGAAGCTGCCTACATTCGCGAGCATACCAATTTCACGGTTCCCGAAATCGACGAGATCGAGAAAGTCACCAATCACGACGTCATCGCCTTTAAAACGGTTATGGCAAATTACGTTAACGCCGACATCCCCGAAGGCGAGCCCAAGCCTGGCCGCTGGATTCATTTCGGTATGACTTCCTCCGATCTGGGCGACACCGCATTGAGCTATCAGGTTACTCAGGCGCTCGACATCATTCTTGAGGATGTTAAGCAGCTTGGTGAGACCTGCAAGCGCCGCGCCTTCGAGATGAAGGACGTTCTCTGCGTCGGCCGTACTCACGGCATTCACGCTGAACCCATGACCTTCGGTATGAAATTCGGATCGTGGGCATGGGCTCTAAAGCGTGCGCAGACCCGCCTTGAGCAGGCTCGCGAGGTAAGCGCAACGGGCGCCATCTCGGGCGCGGTGGGCACCTACTCCAACATCGATCCCTTCGTTGAGGAATACGTGTGCGAGAAGCTTGGCCTGACCCCTGATCCCTTGTCCACGCAGGTTATTGCCCGCGACCGCCATGCTGGCGCTATGTCCGCACTAGCCGTGACCGCTTCCACTTTGGAATCCATCGCCATGCAGGTGCGCCTGCTTCAGCAGTCCGACGTCATCGAGGCCGAAGAGCCTTTCACCAAGGGCCAGAAGGGTTCTTCCGCCATGCCTCACAAGCGCAACCCCATCACCGCGGAGCGCGTGTGCGGCCTGTCCCGTGTGGTCAAGGCGAACACTCAGGTAGCCTACGACAACGTGGCCCTGTGGTACGAGCGCGACATCTCGCACTCCGGTGCCGAGCGCGTTGCCCTGGCCGACTCCTTCATCGCCCTGGACTATATGTTCAGCAAGATGCAGTGGATGCTTGACGGCCTGCAGACTTATCCCAACAAGATGGAGCACAACCTCTGGCGCACCAAGGGCCTCATCTTCTCGTCCAAGGTTCTTCTGGCTTTGGTTCAGACGGGTCTTACCAACGAAGAGGCCTACGTTATCGTCCAGCGCAACGCTATGGCGGTTTGGGACGACATTCAGCAGGCGGTCGATGGCCCCAGCTACCGTGAGCGCATTGAAGCCGATCCCGATGCCGCCTGCATCGCTGACAAGCTCGACGAGATCTTCGATCCGTGGGCATTCCTAACTCGCAAGGATCGCGTGTTCGATCGCTTGGAGAGCCTGGAGTTCTAAGGAATTTTGGCTTTATGAAAGCAAAAGCTCATGTTCGCCTCGGCGGGCATGAGCTTATTTTTTGCCCTGGGTGCTGTTGCCTGAGCGCTGCTGTTGAAGCGTTGTCTGTCTTGAGGGGTGCTTGGGGGTCGCAGCTTGACGTTTCGTAAATCAAATGTGGCAGACAGCGCTTCTTCGGAGCTTGCATGTCGTACAATCACCCGTAACAAAACAGGAAAGGATGCTCATGGAAGAGTACAAGAAGGAATTCATCGAGTTCATGGTTGAGAGCCAAGTGCTCAAGTTCGGTTCGTTCACTTTGAAGTCCGGCCGTCAGAGCCCCTTCTTCATGAACGCCGGTGCTTACGTCACGGGCGATCAGCTTCATCGCTTGGGTTTGTATTACGCGCGCGCCATCCATGACAACTTCGGTGACGACTTCGATGTGGTTTTCGGCCCTGCCTACAAGGGCATTCCCCTGTCGGTTGTCACGGCCATGGCTTATCACGAGCTTTACGGCAAAGAGATCAAATATTGCTCCAACCGCAAAGAGGTCAAGGACCACGGCGAGGGCGGCAAGCTTTTGGGCCATGTTCTTCAAGATGGCGACCGCGTGGTCATGGTCGAGGACGTTACGACGTCCGGCAAATCCATCGACGAGACGCATCCCATCATCACCGAGGCTGCCGACATCGAGATCAAGGGCTTGATCGTTTCCTTGAACCGTCAAGAGGTGGGCAAAGGCGGCGTGAAGTGCGCCTGCGACGAGGTCTCCGAGAAGTACGGCTTCCCTACGGCGGCCATCGTCACCATGTCCGAGGTCACCGAGTACCTGTACAACCGCGAGGTTCAGGGCAAGGTGCTCATCGATGATGAGATGAAGAAGAGCATCGACGCCTACTACGAGCAGTACGGCGCCAAGGAATAAGCTGCGCTGAGCCGCGTGCATGGCAGTAAGCTCGAGCACGCAACGACAAGTTTATCGGCGTGCCGGCGTGCAGTTTTAAGCTAACGAAAATGCCTCGCTTCTTTAAAGAAGCGAGGCATTTGTTGTTGAGGCGCGGACTTCGGCTTAGCTTGGGAACTCTGGCTTCGTTTGGAAGGCGCAAAGCTTAGCTTGAATGTTGCTTTGCACCGGATGGCGCGCTACTCCATTTCCAGGTCGGAAACTTCAAGCGGCATGGGTTGGCCGGTCCAGAGCTCGAACTGTTTTGCTCCCTGGTAGAAGAGCATGGACAGGCCGTTTGCGCACTGGCAGCCAGCTTCCTTGGCAAGCGAGAGAAGCTTGGTTTCTGCTGGCGAGTAGATGGCGTCCTGCACGGCCATACCGGCAGGGAAGTAGCTGGCATCGGGGACGACGCTTTGGCCTTCGAGCTCGGCCATTCCGACATTGGTGGTGTTGGCGAGCATCTGCGCTGTGGCCATTTCTTCTTTAAGAAGATCAAGATCGTTCAGGTCGCACAGGCGGGCCTTGCAGGAGCTTTTCTCATTGATGAGCGCGACGGTTTCGGCGGCGTGGCCCCATGACTTGCCACCCGCGCGATTGAAGACGACGAGCTCGCCCAGCTCGTAATCCATTGCGGCAGTGATGGCGACGGCCGAGCCCGCGCCGCCCAGGCCCAGAAGAACCATCTTGTTGTCCTTTACGGTAACGCCCATGTCCTCGAAGGCCTTGAGCATGCCGTAACCGTCGGTGTTGTAACCGGAGAGCACGCCGTCATCGTTGACGACCGTGTTGCAGGCCCCGATCATCTGAGCGGTTGGGTCGATGTGATCGAAGTGAGGCAAGCAGGCGATCTTGTTGGGCATGGTAAGGCTGCATCCGCGAATCCCCAGGGTGCGCACGGCGGTAAGGCAGTCGCCGATGGTCTGCTCGTTGGCAGTGAAGGCGACGTAGGCGTAGTCGAGTCCAGCCTTGGTGAAGGCTTTGTTATGAAGCTTGGGGGAGAAGCTGTGCTTAACGGGGTCGCCGAAGACGCAGCAGACTCCTGTTCGTGCGGTGATACGTGAGGTCATGGATGCTCCTTGTTCCTTCGATCGCATTGCGCCTGCAGTAGCACCCTTTTGAGTTCGAGGGCACGTGCTGTTGGCGCGCTGCCAAGCTATGCGGCGGGTATGTTGCTCCTCATTATAGGATGCATCTGGGTCCCGTTCGTTACGTGTTTGCCCAGCGAGCGTTTGCTTTTGCAGAACCAACAGGGCTTAGGAATGCGGCGTGTTCGCTAACGTTGACATACGCGCTTCGATTGTTCATTGCGAGCCTCTTCCATCGCCAATAGGCTAATTCGTGCATGAAATGAAGATTCATGCATTGAACGAATGAAAGGAGCTCAGGTGAAAAGGATTATCACTTGCCTGACCGTTATTACCGCTGCGCTTGCCCTGGTGTTTGCCCTGGCCGGCTGCGGCAGCGCCGATTCCTCGAGCAAGTCTAGCTCTGAGACCAAGTCGGTGACCATCGGCACCTTGGCAACCGAGGATATCCTGCCCATGTGGGTTGCCGAAAGCGAGTCGCTGTTTTCCGACGCTGGCATCGATGCCACGGTTACCACTTTCCAGTCGGCTACCGAGCTCATTGCCGCCGTTAACGCTGGCGAGGTCGATCTTGCCATGACCGACCCCATGGTTACCGCATCGCTTTATGCCTCCGGCACCGACGTTCAGGTTTCCTGGGTTACCTTGGGTATGGATGCTAAGCAGGGCCGTTTCGGCATCATGACCTCCGATAGCTCCATCAAGAGCTTGAAGGATTTGGCGGGCGTGCCCATCGGCGTTGGATCCAACACCATCCTTGAGTACGTTATGGACACGCTGATGGAAAACGCTGATGTGGACGAGAACGATATCAAGGTGGAGGAATTGCAGAAGCTCCCCGTTCGTTATGAGTCCATGGCATCTGGCCAGGTCAAGGCCGCAGCCTTGCCTGCAAGCTTGCTGGCCTTGGGCGAGGCAAACGGTTTTACCGTTGTTGCCGACGACACCATGGGCGAGAACATCTCCCAGTCGGTCATGATCGTGCGTTCCGAGTTCGTCAGCGACGAGGCTGGGCAGAACACGCTTGATGCCCTTAAGGATGTTTGGAACAAGGCGGTCGAGAAGATCAACGCCAACCCCAGCGATTATCGCTCTCTTCTTGCCGAGAAGGCCAACCTCTCCGATGCCATCGCTGAAACCTACGAGGTCAGCGAGTATCCCACCTGCCAGCTCCCCGAGCAGAAGATGGTTGATAACGTTCTTACTTGGATGAAGAAGAAGGGCTACCTTGACGAAGGCATTACCTATGACGCGGAAAGCGGTTGCTTCAAGGGTCGCAGCTAGGAATCCATTCGTTTGAGTAAAATCAAGGACCAAGGCAGGTTGCGCCTTGGTCCTTGTTCCTGTTTACAGAGGAGCTTCAGTTTGCTTGTATTCGATAAGCTTGTGGTGGATTACCGCACCGACGCCGCAGGTCAAGCGACCATGCGTGCGCTTGATGGCCTGAGCTTGGAACTCGCGTCGGGCGAGGCCGTGTCCATCATCGGTCCTTCGGGCTGCGGGAAATCTACCTTGTTGCGCCTGGCTGCAGGCCTGATGCAGCCGACTTCGGGTACGGTGAGCTTGGATGGCGTAGAGCTTAAAAGCCCTCGGTCGGACACGGCTTTGATCTTGCAGGGTTACGGCCTGCTCCCCTGGAAATCGGTGTTCGCCAACGCAGAGCTCGGTTTGAAGATCGCCCATGTTGCCGCGCCGGAGCGCAAAACGCGCACGCTTGAGGCTTTGAAGAAGGTGGGCTTGGTAGGCTTTGAGAAGCGCTACCCCGCGGAGCTCTCGGGAGGAATGCAGCAGCGCCTTGCCTTGGCGCGCGCCCTTGCCATGGACGTGAACCTTCTTTTAATGGATGAGCCCCTGTCTGCCTTGGACGCGCTGATGCGCGAGGAGCTTCAAGATACGTTGCTCGATCTGTGGAAGAGCTCGAAGCATAGCCAGATTCTAGTGACCCATTCCATTGAGGAAGCGGTGTTCTTAGGTCAGCGCATCGTGGTCATGTCGCCTAGGCCGGGTCGTGTGATCGGGGTTGTGGACAACCCGGAAATGGGCGCGCGAACCTATCGCAGCGACGATGTGTTCTTCGAGCGTTGCAAAAAGGTGCGCTCTTTGCTTGATGCGGGCGTGGCGCAGGCTGCTGGGCAGGAAAAGGGGGCAACCCATGAATAATGCTATTAAGCAGGTGCTTTGCTATGTCTTCGGCATTGTTTTCGTGCTGGCAGCCTGGGAGCTGGGTTCGCTTGCCTTAAACACTCCTGCCTTCCCCACGCCGCAGGAAACGGTTCCGGTGTTTTGCTGCTACGCCGAGGCCTTGGTGCCCGATTTTTGCATCAGCTTGCACCGTGTTGGATTCTCGCTGGTGGTGGGCACCGCGCTCGGCCTGCCGCTGGGTTTGTTCCTGGGCCGCTCGCGCAAGGTCGACGCGCTCTTTGCGCCTGTTCTATACATTTTGTACCCATTGCCCAAGATCGTGATTCTGCCCATCTTGTTGGTTTTGTTCGGCTTGGGCGGCACACCGAAAATCGTTCTTATCACCTTGACGATCTTCTTCCAGGTGGTCATGGTCATGCGCGACGCTGCTAAGGCGATCCCTGAGCCTATGATCGAGTCGGTGCGCAGCCTGGGCGCAAGCAGGCTCGACGTTTGGCGCCACGTCATTTTGCCTGGCACTTTGCCCGAGCTTTTCACCACCCTACGTGTTTCCACAGCCATCGCTATTGCCGTCCTGTTCTTCAGCGAGTCGATTGCGGGCTCCACCGGCGTGGGCTATTTCATCATGAATTCGTGGGCCATGGTCAACTATCCGCGCATGTTCGCGGGCATCATCGCGCTTGCCATCCTGGGCGTGCTCATTTACCTGTTCTTCGATTTATGCGAGCGTAGGCTTACCCGCTGGCGCCGCGCAGGACAGCGCTGGTAGAGTTAAAGCCTCGAAGCAAGGAACGCTCAGGCGCGAACTGGGAAGCTCAGCCTGGGAGTGAGGTTTGAGGGGCGAAAGCCTGACATGGTATCGTTTCGAGCATGAGGAAACGCACCCAACAGACCGAGCGCACCAAGGCTGACATCGAGCAGGCTTTTTGGCATCTGTACGCGCAAAAGCCCATCGAGAAGATCACGGTCGCTCAGGTTTGCGAGCTTGCTGGATACAATCGCGGCACCTTTTACCTGCACTTTCAGGATGTCTATCAGCTTTTGGAGATAATCGAGGATCGCTTTTTGCAGGGCATGGTTGCCTGCGTTGAATCGTGTATGAAGCGCCTGTCCGACGATGGCTCCAAGCTCGCGCGCATCGCCGCTTTAGCGGAAGTGGTTGCCTATTACGAACGCAACAAACGCTACATCGTGGTTTTGCTGAGCGACACCGGCGATCCCTCGTTTTTAATCAAGCTCAAGCAGGGACTCAAGCCCTTATGGCGCAAGTACGTGGTTGCCGACACCGGCGAGCATTCAGAGCAAGAAATCGATCTGATTTTGGAATACACCCTCACGGGGACCTTGTTCATGATCTCGCGCTGGCTGCAGGACCCGGGCGATATCTCGAAATCCCAGATCGGTCGCTTGATCTATGATGCGGCGATTCGTGATGTGAGTCTGCGCGCCGCGCAGTAAGAGGGCTGGGAAAGGTTTCGTTCCGGTTGGGGCAAGGCTCGCATCGCCGCTTTGGCAAGGTGGGGCGAGCCACATTCTTGCTTATTTCTGCTTAGATGTTTTGACTCCGCCTATGAACTGGACGTGAGTCTTGCGGCTGGCGCCAATCAGGCAGCCCCGTTGCTCGGCAGCTATTTGCCCAAAGGAAGCTTGACGGTAAAGACGGTGAGCTTGCTGTCGCTTGCCGCTCCGATGGAGCCGTGGTGCTCCTCGACTATTTTCGCGGCGATGCTTAACCCTAAACCGTGGCCGGCGGCATCGCTGTGGGTACGCGCTTTGTCGGCGCGATAGAAACGGTCGAACACGTGCGGCAGGTCCTCGGCGGGAATCTGTGCGCCTGAATTGGACACACTGAACAGCGCCTGGTTTCCTTCCTTCTTTAAGAGCACGTTGACCTGTCCGCCCTCGCCTGCATACTTGCAGGCATTTTCGAGCAGGGTGTTCACCAGGCGGTCGATCTTGTTCTCGTCGCCTTGAAGGACGATGCCTTCTTCAACTTGGTCGGTAATGGTGACGTTGTTTTCCCAAGCCAGCGATTCGAATTGCAAAAGCGTGCCCTCAACGATGGTGGAAAGGTCGAGCTGCGAGAACTGGTGGCTTTCTGGGAGGCCCTCGTCAAGGCGAGCAAGGGTGAGCATGTCGTCCACCAGGCTCTGCATTCGTTTAGCCTCGTGCTCGGTGCTCTCCAGCCACTGCGATTGGCTTGCCACGCTTGAATCCGCGTGTTTCTGCACAAGCGAGGTGTTGGCCAAGATGACCGTGAGCGGGGTCTTCAGCTCGTGCGAGGCGTCCGCCACGAAATTCTTCTGCGCCGTCCAGGATTCTTCCACGGGTTTCAGGGCCCAACGGCTGAAGTACAGGCTGATGATGAAGAAGACAACGAATGCGCCCAATCCCGCTAGAACAAGGATCACCGCGAGTTGCTGCCATCCTTGGATGGAGCTCATGTCGGCGTAGGCGACGTAGGCGGTATCGCCGATGAAGGCGACGTGGCAGTACAGTCCCAAGTCGGCCAAGGCTTCGCTTTTCTGTACGACGCTCGTGCTTTGGTTGAAGTCGGAGGAATGGATGGTGTCGGTGAGCGCATCCTCAAGGATGTAGTCGGACAGGCGCGCGGAACTTGCGTCGGACAGGTAGCTGTAGGATCCGTCTGAGCTCACTTTGTACACCGCGATGGGCGTTAAATCTTTGTCACCCCGGTTGCCGATGCTCGATGCAACCTTGGAACGGTCGCTCTTGGTCATGTTGACGGCGTCTGATTTGCTGATGTCGCCCGATTGCTCGAGCGCATAGGTGACATAGGGCTTAAGCGCTTCATCAAGTGCGCCGTCGACCTGCGCCTGGGTTTGCTGATGGTTGAAGAAGAGGATGCCGCCCAAGACGACGACGAGCACGACCGCGACCGTCGCCATGTTCAAAGCCACGAACTTGCTGCGCAGCTTTCCGAGCATGGATTTGTCTTTGAACAGCGTCATTGATTATTCTTCGTCTTTCACCGAGAGGCGGTAGCCGAGCTTACGCAGCGCTTCGATTTGCACGTTGGCGCCGACGAAGCGGAACTTCTTACGCAAGAAGGATACATAAGCTTCGACGTTGTTGTCCTCGGCCTGCGAATCGATGCCCCAGATTTTGTTGCGGATGCTGTCCTTGGGCAAAATCTGGTCGTGGTTGGTCATGAGCAAACGTGCAAGTTGGAATTCCTTGTGGCTCAGGTGCACGGTTTTGCCGTTGCAGTTGAGGTCCTGGTTTTCCAGGTCGAGCTCCAGGTTGCCAACCTGGGTGGTCTCGAAGTGCACCTCGCCTTGGCGGCGCAGCAGCGCTCGCAGGTGGGCAAGCAGCTCGGAGGGGCTGAAAGGCTTGGTCATGTAATCGTCGGCACCGGAGTCGAAGCCGCGGATCTTGTCGGGAATCTCAGCGCGGGCGGTGAGCATGAGCACCGGACAGGAAATACCCTTGCGGCGCAGTTTGGTTACCACCTCGAAGCCGTTCATCTTGGGCATCATGACGTCCAAAATGATGACGTCGTAGATGCCGGACTCGCCGTAATCGAGCGCGCTTTGCCCATCGTGCACCAGGTCAACCTGATAGTCGTTTTCTTCAAGGATTGCGCCGAGGGCCTGCGCCAAGCGAACATCATCTTCGGCGATAAGCACTTCCATGGCAGCTCCTTTGCAAGCAGGGCGAAGCGGGACGAAAAAAGGATGTCCGGACAGGTATCCGAACATCCTTGATTTTAGCGATAAAGCTGAAACAGGGCTTAAAGTCTGGGCAGCTTTGCCTATTCGTTTTCCTTGGTGGCAGCCGTGTTGTCGCCCGTGTCACCCTGTGTGGTGGCATCGGCGCTGCTGTCGGAGGAGCTATCGCTGCTCGAGGAATCCGTGGACTCGGTGCTCGTGGTCTTTGCGGAATCGTCGATGTCGCCATCGTAGGGGTACTTGGAGAGCATCTCGTCCATGGTGATGAAGGAGTAACCCTCCTCGACGAGCTTGGGCAGGGCCTTCTTCAGGCCTGCAACCGTTTGCGAGCGGTCGCCGCCGCCGTCATGCATGAGGATTATCGAGCCGCCCTCGGCCTGCATGAGCACGTTGTAGATGTGGTCGGCGCCGGGCTTGCTCCAGTCCATGGTGTCAAGGCTCCAGCCTGCCTCGCAGGTGATGAGGTCCTTGATGTTGTCGGCGGTTTTTTCGTTAAGGTTGCCGCCGGGCAGACGCACAACGGTGCTCGCATCGGTGCCGGTTACTTCCTTGATGCAGGAGTATCCCTTTTCGATTTCGGTCTTCTGCTCGCTATTGGACATGTAGGTGATGTTGACGCCCTTGCCCGAGCCAGCCGCATGGTCGTAGGTGTGCGTGCAAATCTGGTGCCCGTCGTTGATCATGCGCTGGATGCTGCTGTTGTGGTTGGCGATCTGCTGGCCGATGGTGAAGAAGGTTGCCTTGGCGTTGTATTTCTCAAGGGTGTCCAAAATCTCATCGGTGGTGGTGGGCCAAGGACCGTCGTCGAAGGTAAGGCAGATGACCTTGTCACCCTTGGTGTCGACGTGATATTTGGTCATCACGGTGTTCTTGGCTTCTTTGGTAACCACTTCGGCGGTTTTACCCGATTCCTGGCCGGTGCGGGTCACCTTGGTGCCGTTTTGACCTTTGGAGGTGTAAATGTGCACCGGGCCGGAGCCTTCGATGGTGGTTTTGTACTTGATGGTCTTTTCATCGGAGTCGGTGTAGGGCTCCATGATGTCACCGCCGTTGGTCACCGAAACGACGTCGCCTTCGTACAAATGAGTGGAAAGGTCGTCAACGTCGCCATCGTTGATCTTGGCGGTGGCGCGGTAGCCTTCGCCCGAGCGGATGGTGGATCCGTCGACCGCCACGTAGTTACCAGGGGACACATTGACCGTGCCGGCGTCGATCAGGCCCTGGACTGAGCGCTGGCTGCCTTCGACGCTGACTTCCTGGTCGTTCAGAGTGATGTGCACGGGGCGGTTGGCGTCCCAGTTCTGGAAGCCGAAGACGCCTAGGGCCACCACGGCCACGAGCGCAACGGCGCCGATGATCGCCTTGCGTGCGGTGGCGAAGGGATTGGGGCCGTGGTCTTTGGGGGCGGTGCCCGGCGTTCCCATGGGGACGAAGCGGGTGCGCTCGGTTGCCGTGCGGGCGGCATGGGCTGCGCCCTGGACGAAGCCGCGGGCGCCTTCTGCTCGCTCTTCCTCGCGTTCACCCAGGTCGCGGTAGCGGCTATGCGCTAGTTGGTCGTTGCGGGAATAGCGCGATGATGCGCGCGAATAATCCCCCTTGCCTGCGGCGATGGAGTAATCCTGCACCGTTTGGGTGCCCTTCGAGACCTCTTCGGCGCTGAAGCGGCTGGTGGCGCGCTTTTGGTAGCTTTGCGCATCGGCCGCGGGGGCTGCTGGGGTGTGTTCGGTTGCGGTTGCGCGGTTTGCGCTACCGGTTGCCCTAGTGGAGTTGCGGCGTGCGCCTGTTCGTGCGGCTCGCTGCTGCTTGCGTTCCTGCTCGCGGCGAACGCTGGGGCGTGAAGTGGACGACCTGCGCACGCTTGGGCGTGCGGGACCCTCGCCTTCGGTGGCGCTGCCTGCCTGATAGTGATTGGAGGAAGTGTCCGCGTAACGGCGCGTGGGGGTTTGGTTATTGGTGCGCACGCGGTACTCGGGCACGCCTGGCTTGCGGAAGGGCGCCATGAAGTCGTAATCCTCAAGCTGCTTGGCGGCTTCGGCGCGATTCCTTTGCTCGGAAGGCGACTCATTGCCCCAGGATCCTGTGCCGCGGTTGCTGGAATAAGCGCGGCTCTCCCTTTCAAGCGTTTCGCGGGCGCTTGGGACCGATACGCGCTCGCTGCTGCGCTGTTCGCGTGCAACGCCGTTGGTCATTGGCTTGCCGGGATTGTTTTCGGCGTTGTTCTTATCGTAAGGGGAGGTCATGTTTGTGGTCCGTTTCCCTCTGATGCGTTTAGGTGTGGTGAGCTTTATTCCCCAGGCTCACGAAATTTTATTTTACTAGTGATTCAGGCGCGGTTTCTTTTTATATGCAAAACATGCATAGCTGTTTTATAAATCAGCGCAAATCTTCGTTGTATATACCCCTAGGGGGTATATTATGTGGGCAGATGAAAGGAAGATTATGGTGTACGAATCAAGCGATGGGAAGTGCTGCTGCAAGCACAAGGCAAGCCCGCGAAGCGACGAATTCCAGCAAAACCTGCAAAAGCGTTTGAACCGAGCCATCGGTCAGCTTAACGGCATCAAGGGGATGATCGACGACAACCGCTACTGCGGCGACGTGCTCATCCAGCTCGCCGGTGCCGAGGCTGCGATACATCAGGTCTCGCTCATGCTTCTGCAAGACCACATGCAAACCTGCGTGGTCGAGCAGATCCGCCAAGGCGACGATGCTGTTGTTGAGGAAACGGTTCAACTCATCAAGCGCTTTGCAAAGTAAGTCTTAAGCGATGAGGTTGATATGAAGAAGAAATTCGCCGTTACGGGTATGACCTGCGCCGCTTGCTCGGCTCGCGTAACCAAGGTGACCAGTGCCGTCGCGGGCGTCGACGATGTGGTGGTTAATCTGCTGAAGAATTCGATGGAGGTCGATTACGACGGCACGCCCGAAACCACAGAGGCCATTTGCGCCGCGGTGAAGAAGGCCGGCTATGGTGCCAGTTTGGCGGAGGGCGGTGCCGACCAGGCAAGCCCCGCGCAGGCGAACAAGGCCACGCAGGCAGCACAAGAGGAAACGAAGCGCATGCGCTCGCGCCTGATCATCAGCATCATCTTCTGCGTGCCTTTGTTCTATTTGAGCATGGGGCATATGCTCAACTGGCCGCTGCCCGGCGTGTTTCTGGGCCATGCGAACATGATGACTTTCGCGCTCACGCAGTTCCTGCTTTTGCTGCCTATCATCTTCGTGAACTTCAAGTTCTTCCGCGTGGGATTTACGAGCCTTGTCCACGGCAGTCCCAACATGGATTCGCTGGTTGCTCTGGGCGCGACGGCTTCCACGGTTTACGGTGTGGCGGCGATGTATCGGGTGGGCTTGGCACTTGGCGCGGGCGACTTGGATGGCGCGCACATGGCCGCGATGGACATGTACTTCGAGTCGGCGGGCATGATCTTGACGCTTATCACCCTGGGCAAGTTCTTCGAGGCGCGCGCAAAGGGCCGCACCACCGATTCCTTGTCAAAGCTTATGGATCTCTCGCCCAAGAGTGCTGTCGTCCTTGAGGGCGAACGTGAGAAAGAAGTGCCTGTTGAGCAGGTGAAACCTGGTGATATCTTGCTGGTGAAGGCTGGCGAGAGCGTCCCGGTGGACGGTGTGGTGGTGAAGGGTTCCGCCGCGATCGACCAATCGG
>CAVAUO010000030.1:0-15416 GCA_963591685.1 Escherichia coli | reverse complement strand
AGCGTTGACATGGGGGGCTTGTAAGATGTCCTACCAAAATCAAAATCATCGTCGTTCGTTGAATTCGTTTTCTTTATTTTTTCAGGAGTGGCAGGATCAACTCCCCGACGAGGTGCGGGTGAAGTTATCACGTGAAAAAGCTATAGAGCGTATTTACGATCAGTTTTCCCAGTTGGTTAACGATTTCATTCTTGAACATGTGAATGCTGTCTACCTTCTGAATCCTCAAGATCCCAACGAGTCCACGACCGATACTCAAGAACCACCTGCTTCAAGGCCGATCGTGAAGACTTATAAAAAACGCCTAATCGTCTATGTTGACAACTCTTTAGTTGCTGCGGAGCTTGGCGCCCAGAAGGAGTTGCTAAGGCTGAAGTATCTCAGCGAATTCAATATAGAGCTCGTTGAATTTGAGGTGAACATTTCCAAAGGGCGATACAGGGTCTCTCACCCATTCGTTGATCATTTGCCGAAACATGCTCCTCATACAAATCATCAGCATGCTTTTTGCACTGAAGAAGAGGTTGTTTCACGTGAAACGCTGACAAAGCATGAGCGTGAGCGAATTGACGACCTTACGGGAAAGATCGAGGACCCACGCCTTAGAAAATCTTTTGAACGTGCGATAGCGGCAACTTTCAATAAAAATCGAAAATTATCCGACAAAGACGCATGAGACCCGCTTAGAACGGCTCTCATGGGCTTATAGCTATGGTTGAAAGTGGATAATAATACTCCTTTACGTTATAATTTATTGTCTTTACTTCAAGGGGTTTTGCGTGCGAAAAGCATGGTCCCCCTTGTCTTTGATAGTCAATTCGAAGCATAAAAGGAGTAGGTTTGGCTAACGAGCATTACGACGGCTCGGACATTCAGGTCCTTGAAGGCTTGGAGCCCGTGCGCAAGCGCCCAGGTATGTACATCGGCACTACGGGTCCTCGTGGTTTGCATCATCTTGTATACGAAGTAATCGACAACTCCGTCGACGAGGCATTGGCTGGTTACTGTACGGAAATCACCGTTACAGTCCATGAGGACAATTCGGTTACGGTCGTCGACAACGGTCGCGGTATCCCTATCGACGAGCACCCGAAGGAGAAGATTCCTACTGTCGAGGTTGTTCTTACTATCCTTCATGCCGGCGGTAAGTTTGACAACGATAGTTACAAGGTTTCGGGCGGTCTTCACGGCGTCGGCGTTTCTGTCGTCAATGCTCTTTCTAAGCGAACCGAGGTCAAGGTTCGTCGCGATGGCAAGGAATACGAGATTGACTTCGAGTACGGTAAGACCGTGCAGAAGCTTCGCGAAGTTGGCGACGCGGAGGGCACTGGCACGACCGTTTCCTTTTGGCCGGACGAGACCATCTTCACCGAGACGACCGTGTTCGATTACGGCACTTTGGCCAACCGTTTCCGTGAACTCGCCTTCCTTAATAAGGGTTTGAAGATCAATTTCATTGATGAGCGCTCTAAGGCTGCCCGCAAGCAGACCGCGGTGATTGACGAGAACAGCGTCGAGGGCGGTGCTATTTCCGACGCCGACAAAGCCGAGGGCGGCAGCGTCGATTCCGTCGAAACCGCCGACAGCGAATTCAAGTCGGAAACTTTCTACTACGAGGGCGGTATCGTCGACTTCGTCGATTACCTGAATAAAGGTAAGGAAACCCTCAACAACCCCATTTACTTCAATGCATCCAACGACGATGGTTCCGTCGAAGTGTGTTTACAGTGGACTGGTTCTTATACCTCATCTGGTGTTTTAGCGTTTGCTAACAACATCAACACCCATGAGGGCGGCACACATATGGACGGCTTCAAGAACGCCGTCACGCGTACCATCAACGAGTACGCACGCAGCAAAAGCATCCTAAAGGGCAAAGATCCTAATCTTACCGGCGACGACTGCCGTGAGGGTTTGGGTGCGATCATCAGCGTCAAGCTGGCCGATCCTCAGTTTGAAGGCCAGACCAAGACCAAGCTTGGTAACACCGAGATTCGCGGTTTGGTTCAAGGCGCCGTTACCAAGGGCCTGGCCGAGTACCTCGAAGAAAATCCCGCTGCAGCCAAGCGCATCGTTGGCAAGGCCTCCCAAGCGCTCAAGGCGCGCGAAGCTGCACGCAAGGCGCGCGAAACGGCGCGCAAAGGCGTTTTGGAATCCTTCTCGCTGCCCGGCAAGCTTGCCGACTGTTCCTCTAAAGATCCTTCACTCTCCGAAATCTTCATTGTAGAGGGCGATTCCGCAGGTGGATCGGCTAAGCAGGCGCGCGATCGTAAATATCAGGCCATTCTTCCTTTGCGTGGAAAGATCTTGAACGTTGAAAAAGTTGGACAGGCTCGTGCTTTGAGCTCCGACACTATCAGCAGCTTGATTACCGCTATCGGCACCAACATCGGCGAGAAGTTCGATGCAAGCAAGGCCCGTTACCATCGCATCATCATCATGACCGATGCAGACGTTGACGGCGCACATATCCGCTGCCTGCTTCTGACCTTCTTCTATCGTTACATGCCCGAGCTCATCACCTTGGGCTACATCTACATTGCCCAGCCTCCCCTGTTCGGCTTGAAGAAGAAGAATTCTCGCAACCCCAAGGTCGAGAAATACATCTTCGACGAGAAGGCGCTCAAATCCCATATGTCCGAGCTCGCCGATCCCGACAAATTCACCATCCAGCGCTATAAGGGCTTGGGCGAGATGGACCCAGAGCAGCTGTGGGAAACAACCATGGAGCCCGACAACCGTACTTTGGTTCAAGTGAGCGTCGAGGATGCCATTCTGGCCGAGCGCGTTGTCACCGAGCTTATGGGTGATCAAGTGGAACCGCGTCGTGAGTTTATTCAGTCTCACGCTAAAGACGTCCGTTATCTCGATATCTAAAGGAGGATCTCAGTGGCTGAAGATAATCAGAACGACGAGAAGAATCAGTCTGAGCTCGACGAAACCGTCGAAACTGAGACCCAGGAAGAAGCTAAAGCCGAGACCTTTGGCGAGGGCACTGAAATTCTGCGCACGGAACTCGGCGAATCGATGCAGACATCGTTTTTGGAGTACTCGATGTCGGTTATCGTCGCGCGAGCGCTTCCCGATGTACGCGACGGCTTAAAGCCCGTTCATCGCCGTATTCTTTACGCGATGAATGAGTCGGGTTATACACCGACCCGTCCTCATATGAAATCTGCCCGCACCGTTGGTGACGTTATCGGTAAGTATCACCCCCATGGTGACTCCGCCGTTTACGACACGATGGTCCGTTTGGCACAACCTTTCAGCATGCGCGTACCCTTGGTCGACGGTCATGGCAACTTCGGTTCCATCGACGGCGACTCCGCGGCAGCAATGCGCTACACCGAGGCACGCCTTGACAAAGCAGCCATGGAATTGCTTCGTGACCTGGATAAAGAAACCGTCGATTTTAATCCTAACTACGACGAATCCCTGGAAGAGCCTGCGGTTTTGCCCGCTCGCTTCCCAAACTTGCTGGTTAACGGCTCCAACGGTATTGCCGTTGGCATGGCAACCAACATCCCGCCTCATAACCTCAATGAGGCTATCGATGCAACCTGTGCGATGCTCGACAACCCCGACATCTCCACCGCCGAGTTGATGGAAATCATGCCTGGTCCCGACTTCCCCACGGGCGGCATCATCATGGGTCGCGACGGCATTCGCGAGGCATACGAAACCGGCCGCGGTTCCATCACTATCCGCTCCAAGACCCGTATTGAGGAAAAGAAGAACGGCAATTACTCGATAGTTATTTCTGAGATTCCCTACCAGGTTAACCGCCGTCGTTTGCTCGAGAAGCTCGGTGAGCTCGTTAAGGACAAGAAGCTTCCCGAGGTTTCGAATGTTCACGACGCCGCTGACCGTCGAGGCATCGACATCATCATCGATCTTAAGAAGAATACGATTCCGCAGGTTGTTCTTAACAAGCTGTTCAAACATACGCAGCTTCAGGTCGGCTTCGGCATCATCAACTTGGCCTTGGTTGACGGCGTTCCGCAAGTTCTTTCGCTTCGTCAGATGCTCGGTCACTACATCGACCACCAGCGCGACGTCATCATCCGTCGTACTCGTTACGAGCTGGCCAAAGCCGAGGAACGTGCCCATATCCTCGAAGGATACGTTGTCGCTCTCGACAACATCGACGAGGTTATTCAGATCATCCGCAGCTCGGAAACCGACAAAATTGCTGCAGCTCGCCTAACCGAGCGCTTTGGTTTGACCGATAAGCAGACCTCCGCAATCTTGGAAATGCGCCTGCGTCGTCTGACCGGCTTGGAGCGCGAGAAGATCGAGCAGGAATTGGCGGAGCTTCGCGAGAAAATAGCCTATTACAAGCGCGTTCTTGAGGATGACTCCCTGGTCCGCCAGATCATCAAAGAGGAAATGGAAGATATCAAGAAGCGCTTCGGCACTCCTCGTAGAACGCAAATCTCCTCCGCTGCTAAGGATATCGACGTCGAAGATCTTATTGCCGATGAGGACGTTGCCGTTACCGTTACCAAAGCGGGTTACGTCAAGCGTATTCCCGTTTCGGCTTATCGCCAGCAGAAGCGCGGCGGCAAGGGCACTCAAGGCGTCAACCTGAAGGAAAGCGACTACGTCGAGCATCTCTTCATCGCAAGCACGCTGAGCTACATGCTCTTCTTCAGCAGCAAGGGCAAGGTCTATCGCGTGAAGGTGTACGAGATTCCCGAGGCATCGCGTCAGGCGCGTGGCACGGCGATCGTCAATCTGCTGCCGCTTGAAAAGGATGAAACCATCCGTTCCGTCGTTTCCACCAAGAGCTTCCCGAGCGACAGGTACCTCATGTTTGCTACCGAGCAGGGCATGGTGAAAAAGACTTCGATGGATCTTTACGATCGCACCCGCAAGGACGGTCTTATCGCCATCAACCTTAAGGAAGGCGATAACCTGCTTGATGTTAAACAGGTTGTGGCTGATCAGGACATCATTCTTGTTTCCTCTGACGGCAAGGCCATCAAATGGAACGAGTCCGAGGTTCGTGCCATGGGTCGCGGCACCATGGGTGTGCGCGGCATGAGGCTCAGCTCCGACGCCGAGCGCGTGATCGGCATGGAGGTTGCTCGCGAGGGTGGACAGCTTTTGGTCATCACCGATAAAGGCTACGGCAAGCGCACCCCGGTGACCGAGTATCCCGCCCATCATCGTGGCGGTCAGGGTGTCAACACCATCACCATGACCGACAAAAAGGGTGCTCTTGCTCAGGTTAAAGTTGTGAAACCCGAAGATGAGGTCATGGTTATCACCAATGAGGGCGTCATCGTTCGCACGCCGGTTTCGGGTATTTCGGAGCTCGGCCGTAGCACCCAGGGTGTTCATATCATGGACGTTGCCGACAAGGACAAGGTCATCGGTATCAGCCTTTCCGAATCCTTGGAGCGCAAACACGGCGAGGTTCGTGACGGCAATCCTTTGGAGGAATCCCAGGAAAACGAGGAATTCGAAGAAGCTGAGGAAAC
The DNA here is from genome assembly GCA_963591685.1 of Escherichia coli. Taxonomy (GTDB): domain Bacteria; phylum Actinomycetota; class Coriobacteriia; order Coriobacteriales; family Eggerthellaceae; genus Anaerotardibacter. The sequence goes on along the minus strand of CAVAUO010000030.1, from coordinate 9,930 downwards.
CTCCGAGGGCAAGGACACCGAGATCGACGAATAGAGTGAGGGAAATTTTTCAAATTAGGGCTTGACCGATTCCATGCATGTGGTAATTTAATCAAGCGCGATTTTTCGGGCCTGTAGCTCAGCCGGTTAGAGCGTCCGCCTGATAAGCGGGAGGTCAGCAGTTCGAGTCTGCTCAGGCCCACCAGTTTCGATAACGATCGCTCCACCGTGAGCTTAATAAGCCGGTGGAGCGTTTGTTTAAAACTTGAAGAATCGTCCAGCGTCATGGGGCATTAGCTCAGCTGGGAGAGCGCGGGCTTTGCAAGCCTGAGGTCAGGGGTTCGATCCCCCTATGCTCCACCATGAAACTTCGAAGAGCCGCTCATCGAGCGGCTCTTCTTGCGTTTAAAGCTGCGTGTTGAACGTCGCAGGCGTATGATTAAGCGGCATTGAACTGAAGGAGAATGATGAAACAGGAAAATATACGCAACGTTGCGATTATCGCCCATGTTGACCACGGTAAAACCACCATGGTCGACCGCCTCCTCTACACCGCAGGTGTCTTCCGTGAAAATCAGGAAGTTGCCGAGCGCGTGTTGGACTCCAACGATCAGGAGCGCGAGCGCGGCATCACCATTCTTTCCAAGAATATCTCCGTCACCTACAAGGACACGAAGATCAACGTCATCGACACTCCTGGCCATGCCGACTTCGGTGGCGAGGTTGAGCGCGTTCTCAACATGGCTGACGGCGCCCTGCTGATCGTCGACGCCTTCGAAGGCCCTATGCCTCAGACCCGCTTCGTTCTTAACAAGGCCTTGCAGCTCGGCTTGCGCATCGTCGTGGTTATCAACAAGATTGACCGTCCCGGTGCTCGCCCTGAAGAGGTCGTTGACGAAGTTTTCGACCTCATGGTCGAACTCGACGCAAATGATGAGCAGCTTGATTTCCCCGTTATCTACGCTTCCGGCGTGAACGGTTATGCTCGCTACGAGGCAGACGACGGGAACATGAACATGATTCCCCTGCTCGATACCATTTTGGAAAAAATCCCCGCGCCCGAGGTTCAGCCCGACGGTCCGGTTGCCCTGCAGATCTGCACCGTTGACCATTCGAGCTTCGTTGGTCGTATCGGCGTTGGCCGCCTGTTCTCCGGAACCATGCACAAGAACGAGCCCGTTCTGGTCGTGAAAAACGACGGCACGCGCTACAACACCATGATCAAGCAGGTCTTCGTTTTCGAGGAGCTTGGCAAGCGCGAGGTTGAAGAGGCTTACGCAGGCGACATCATCGCCATTGTCGGCGTCGAAGATGCCGATATCGGAGACATGGTCACCAACCGTGAGCAGCCCATCATCCTCGACCCCATTGAGGTTGAGGAGCCTACCATGGCCGTCGTGTTTGAAGCTTCCAGCTCTCCTTTGGTAGGTCGTGAGGGTGATATCGTCGGCGCACGTCAGCTGAAGGAGCGTCTGTTCGCCGAGGCTGAAAGCAACATCTCCATGCGCATCACCGAGCTTGAGGATAAGACCGGTATGGAAGTTGCGGGTCGCGGCCTGCTGCATCTGTCCGTTCTTATGGAGACCATGCGTCGCGAAGGCTTTGAGTTCCAGGTGGGCAATCCTCGCGTCATCATCAAGAAAGATGAGAACGACAACAAGGTTGAGCCTATTGAGGAAGCAACCGTCGACTGCCCCAGTGAGTATGCGGGTAAATGCATCGAGGTCTTCGGCACCGCCGGCGGTGAGATGACCGATATGTATCCCATGGGCGAGCAGACCCATCTTGTCTTCAAGATTCCTTCCCGCGGAACCATGGGTCTGCGCACGCGCATTCTGAACGTTACCCGCGGTGAGGGCATCATGTTCCATCACTTCAGCGAGTATGGTCCCTTCCGTGGCGATTTCGGCGGCCGTAAGAACGGCTCCATGATCTCAATGTCCACCGGTAAATCGGTTGCTTACGCGCTGGACACCCTTCAGCAGCGCGGCACGCTCTTCATCGGTCCCGGCGAGGATGTCTATGAGGGCATGATCGTCGGTGAGTCCGCACGCGAGGGTGACATGGTGGTCAATGTCGAGAAGGCAAAGAACCTGGGTAACCAGCGTTCCTCCGGCGCCGACAAGGCGATTCAGCTCACTCCCCCGGTGACCTTCACTCTTGAAGAAGCACTGGAGTACATCCAGGATGACGAGCTGGTTGAGATTACCCCCAAGAACATCCGCCTGCGCAAGCGTCTGCTCTCCGCTGTCGACCGTAAAAAGGCCAACAAGTAGAAAGCTCGCCTGAGCGCTGGCGCCCGATTTACCGCACCGCTCCTAAGTTGAATTTGGTTTGACTTAGGGTTTTTGGTTGCTGAGAATCGGCGTTTCAACGTTGAACTTCATATGATTTTTGGAAACAACCTCGGTTAATCCCGAGGTTGTTTCTTTTAGTGAATAAACCGGATACATGGGTGAATTGTGCAGAACTTAAATAATGCAAGTTCGCGCTATGAAACTTGTGCAACAATGCGTGGGCATATTAAATAAATGTCGGAAAAGGGACCTGGATGAAAAATACCAAGCTCGTAACTAAGCTCGCAGCGCTTGGATTGTCAGCTGCCTGCTGTTTCGCTATCGCTGGCTGCAGCGCGCAGAATTATGGTTACACCGGTGGAGTCGCCGCTACGGTTAAGGCTTCCGATGCCTCCGAAGCTACCGAAATCGCCGAGGACACCGTTACCAAGTACATTCAGGATTTCAGAACTTCTTCCAACATCACCAGCGATGATTCCTGGGGTGAATGGCTCAACACCAACAGCTACGATCCTTCCTCCGTCCGTACTCAGGTTATTGAGCATTACGAGGAAAATGAGCTTGTGAAGCAGGCTTGCCAGGCTAAAAGCATTACCGTCGAAGATTCCGAAGTTGACGAAAAGGTTTCCGAGATGAAGGCCAACTACGATTCCGACGAGGCATGGCAGGAGGCCCTTTCCAACGCTGGCACTTCCGAGGATCTGTATCGTGAGTCGGTTCAGATCGGTCTGCTTACCAATAAGCTCAAGGAAAACGTCGTCGGTGAAGTCAAGGTTAAGGACTCTAAGCTGCTCAAGCAGTTGAAGACCTATGCCAGCTACCTCGATGGCGCCAAGCGTTCATCCCATATCCTCTTCTCTTCCGACGATAAGGCAACTGCCAAGAAGGTTTTGAAGAAGATCAACTCCGGCAAGATCTCGTTCGAGAAGGCCGCTAAAAAATATTCCACCGACACCTCCAGCGCTTCGAACGGCGGTGATGTTGGTTGGGATAAGATCAACAACTTCGTTACCGAGTACACCGATGCCTTGGATAAGCTTAAAAAAGGCCAGGTTTCCAAGCTGGTGAAGAGCGATTACGGTTATCACATCATTAAATGCACCGATGAGTTCAGCCCCACCGGCAACGAAACCAAGGTTTCCCAGTACCCTGACGCAATCGCCGATTACGTCAAGTCCATCGTGAAATCCAACACCGAGGACGAGAAGTACAACAAGTGGTACGAAAAGTACAAGGAGCAGGCCGAGATCACGGTCAATGATATGCCCGAGAACGTGCCCTACAACCTGGATATGACCAAATACCAGAGCTCAGATTCGGATAGCTCCGATGATTCCAGCAGCTTGGATGACTCCAGCTCCGATGATTCAAGCAGTTCCAGTGATGATTCTTCGAGCGATTCGAGCAGCTCGAGCGACGACTCCTCAAGCGATAGCAGCTCGGATAATTCCTCCGAGTCGTCCGATGATTCAAGCTCGGATTCCAGCAAGTAAGCCATTGCAAATTTAAAGTGATGGATTAAACGAAAGGGCTGCAAGAGCGGCCCTTTCGTTCTTTAGTGAAAGAAGTTCCCATGTCCGGTGATTCTAAAGTTCCGTTTTTGAAGATTCACGATGCCGTTGTTCGTCGTGACGGGCGCGCAATTTTGAATATCGATGATTTCGAGCTTGCGGAGGGCGAGAACATTGCGCTCATCGGCCCAAATGGAGCAGGTAAATCCACCTTTGTTAAATTGATCACGCGTGAGGTTTTGCCTTTGTGGCGCGAGGAGCCCCCGGTTCTTTACCGCGGCAACGCACGCGCCACCCTTGAGGAAACAAAACGCGATCTAGGTATCGTCTCATCGAGCATGCAAAGTCAGATCACCGTTCATCTTTCGGTTATCGAGATTGTGGTTGGCGGCTTGTTCGGTGCGCTTGGTATCCCCAACCACTGCACCGCCTCACCTGAGTCCTTCAAGCTTGCTGAGCAGGCTTTGGCTCAGGTTGGGATGCTCGAGTACAAAGATCGCGACGTGATGACGCTTTCCACCGGTCAATCGCGTCGCGTTCTTATTGCCCGTGCGCTCATTCATAACCCAAAGGTGCTGGTTTTCGACGAGCCTACCTCGGGCCTTGATCCTGAGGGTATGTACTATGTGCGTCGTACCATGCGCGATTTGGTTGCCAAAGGTACTTCCATTATTTTGGTGACCCATTATCCCGAAGACATCATTCCTGAAATCGATCGTGTTATGGCCATTAAGAATGCGCATGTTTTCGCTGATGGCAAGAAGTCGGAAGTGCTCATAACCGAGCGGATGACCGAGCTTTTTGAGGTTCCTTTGAAAATTTTGTCCCAAGGAGATTATTTCTCGCTTGTTAGCCAATATTAATTTGTGTATACTCTCGTATCGCACTTGAAAAAGTGTAGCCAATGGAGAGATGTCCGAGTCTGGCTGAAGGAGCACGATTGGAAATCGTGTGTGCCCCATAAGGGTACCTGGGGTTCGAATCCCCATCTCTCCGCCACATATTTCACCCGCAAGGGTTTTTGCTATAGCGGGAAACCGCAAGGGGAACGCTCGGAAGGGCGTTTTTCCGTATAAAGGGGTAAAACCCCATTTGGAAGGATGGCAGAGCGGCTGAATGCGGCGGTCTCGAAAACCGTTATGCCGGTATTCCCGGCATCGAGGGTTCAAATCCCTCTCCTTCCGCCACGAGTAACTAACCAGGAACCTAAAGGTTTCTGGTTATTTCTTTTTACTGCACTAAGATGTGGGCGTTTGGACATGTGTGAGAAAGGATTGTGCATGGCTGATCGACTGGTTGATCCCAAAAACAACGAATACACAGGTGCTGATCCTGTGATTTTGGCCCTTGCGAAGGCGGCGCTCGATGAAGCTGCCGACAAGCTGATCGCAGGCGAGACCGTTGTTCCTTTCACTGCTTTGGCGGTTAAAGAAAATCTGTTCATCGAAACCCATGAGCGCCCTAGCGCTGAGGAAACCTACGATGCCGCCCGCGCCGAGGTTCAGGGTGCCCGCGGTGCAACCGGTTACGCATTCTGCTATGACGGTGAGCTCGACACCAACAAGGGCAAGGTTGATTGCCTGCTTGCCGAATGCGGTTTGCCCGGTGAGGATGAGGGCATCACTTTCGGTTATATCTATGACGATGACGGAATCTATCGTGACGAGATTACCTATATCGGCAAGAGCCCCAACTTCATGGCGCGCCTAAAAGAAGAGCTCGAGATCGAGTCCGAGTTGGATAAGCGTACCGGTGAGGTAAGTGCTCACGGGGCGTTTGACGCTGAGCAGGCGGTGGCTCGTATGGAAGAGGCTCTGGCCGAGGCCGATGCGCAGAAAGAAACTTCGGTCGTTGAATAACTGCTACAGAATAGTTTCGGAATGACTGTTTTAGAGCGTAGCAATCATCAGGGATGGGCGTCGTTTAGCGGTGCCCATTCTTTTGTTTGCAAGCTTTTCACGGCCTTCTCTAAAACGGCTTTCGGCGGTTTTCTTCCAGGTAGCTTTTAATGAATTTTTGGAAGCCTTTCGATTGGGCTTCATCAATGTTTCAGATGCTCTTCAAGTTTCCATCAGAGCTTCTGTGTAGGATGCAATCAAGGAAATCGGTCCGAATTGTGTTGGTTTTCGCTGTTGGTAAAAACATTCTTCACAATGGACGAATAGTCTGATAGATTAATCAAGCTATTCCTGTTCCGGGACTGTCCTTTATCGCCCGGAGCCGTAAGTCCAGAGGAGGTGAAAAGATGAAGGCTTATGAACTCTTGTTTTTTGTAGCCCCGTCTATCGATGAGGAGTCTCGCCTCGCCGCTTTCAAGCGCATCGAGACCACTATCGCCGCAAGCAACGGCACCATCGATAACGTTGATAACTGGGGTAAGCGCAAGCTGGCCTACGAAATCAACAACCTGTCTGACGGTGATTACACCCTGATCGATTTCCATGCTGATCCCGAGAGCATCGAGGAACTCAACCGTGTTCTTCGCATCACCGACGCAATCGAGCGTCACATGATCGTTGCTCGCACCGATCGCGACTAATCTAGGAAATCATCAAAGCGAATGGGAATTCGCAAACCGAAAGAGGCATAAAAATGAGCATCAACAAGGTTTTGATCAGCGGTAATTTGACGCGCGACCCCGAGCTTCGCTCGACTGCGAGCGGTACTTCGGTTTTGAGCTTCGGTGTTGCTGTTAACGACCGCCGTCGCAACCAGCAGACTGGTGAGTGGGAAGATTACCCAAACTTCATCGACTGCACGATGTTCGGTAACCGTGCCGAAAGCGTTTCCCGCTTCATTTCCAAAGGAAGCAAGGTCGCAATCGAAGGCAAGCTTCGTTGGAGCCAGTGGGAACGTGACGGCCAGCGCCGCAGCAAGATCGAAGTCATCGTTGATGAGATCGAATTCATGAGCAGCCGCAACAACGCTGCTCCTGCTAACGGTGCACCTACCTATCAGGCACCCGCCTACCAGCAGCAGGCTCCTGCTTATCAGGTTCCTCAGGCTCCGGCGGCTCCTGTGGTCGATGCTTCGGTTTACGACGAAGACATCCCGTTCTAATCACCGAAAGGCAAGACAATGGCTGAACATAACAAGCAACCTCGTCGTAAGTACTGCCAGTTCTGCAAAGAGCATGCAGAGTACATCGACTACAAAGATACCCAGATGCTTCGCAAGTACGTCACCGATCGCGGCAAAATCAAGCCCCGTCGCGTGACCGGCGCCTGCGTTCAGCATCAGCGCGACATCGCCAACGCTGTTAAGCGTGCACGCGAGATGGCTCTTATGCCCTACGTTGTGCCTGCAGTCAGCAGCCGTGGCAATCGTCGCGATCGCTAATAGGAGGTAACAGATGAAGGTTATTCTGCTTACCGAAGTTAAGGGCAAGGGCGGCGAAGGCGACGTCATCGACGTTCGCGACGGTTTCGCAAACAACTACCTTCTGCCCCAGAAGAAGGCTCTCCGTGCTACCAAGGGCAACCTGAAGCAGCTCGAGAACCGCAAGCACAACATCGCTGCTCGTGAAGAGAAGCGTATCGCCGAAGCTACCGCAACCAAGGCTGCTCTTGAGGCTGCTCAGGTTAAGGTTATCGCCCGCGTTGGCGAGGAAGGCGTCCTGTTCGGTTCCGTCACCTCCGCTCAGATTGCCGAGGCAATCAAGGAACAGGCCGGCATCGAGCTCAACAAGCGTGACATCAATCTCAAGCATGCCATCAAGACTGCTGGCGAGCATGTTGTCACCCTGGCTCTCTACCGCGACATCAAGGCTACCGTCACCGTTTTGGTTGGCGACGAGACCATCTTCGCTGCTCCTGCAGCTGAGGAAGAGGTCGTCGAGGCCGAGGAAGCTTCAGTTGAGGCTCCCGCAGAGGAAGCTGACGCTGAGTAAATAGCGCTATCGCGTATATTCCTTAGGGCGAATCCCAATTTTGGGGTTCGCCTTTTTGTCTTATATCCCTTTTGGTTTCATGTGAAACTAAGGGGATTCCAATGGTGGTGTGGCAGGTGAGGTTAAGGGAAATACAAGAGCAGGGTGATCTGTCTTCAAGCTTGATCCAAGGTTATCGTCTTGCTTTTGTCCTATAAGCCTGCTTTTGGAAGCTTGCACAAGGATATCCTTGTGCGATGTAGTTGACTTAGATTCAATCTTTTAAGCCTTTTCGGCGGTTACAATAAAAGGTATCTAAATCTTCTTCGCACAAGCTATGTGTATATGAATTCGAAAGGGGCATTTGATGCCGGACTTTGCCCAAGGCAAGCAAACTGACACCTCGCAAGCTTCCCTACCTCAAAACATCGAGGCCGAAAAAACAGTGCTGGCTGCTTGTCTTCTTTCGACCGGCGTATTCGAAGAAGTTTCCCTGAAGGTCAAGCCTGAGGATTTTGTCAGGAATCAGCATCAGGTTATTTTTGCGGCCATGCGCGAGATGAACTCGAAGTCCATCGTCATCGATGCCATTTCGGTTGCCGACTACCTTAATTCCAAAAACGAATTGGAGCAGGCGGGCGGCTCAAGTTATCTACTGGAACTAGCCGACAATACCTTCGCTTTCACGAGTTGGCAGCATCATGCCGACATCGTTGCCCGTGATGCGTTGCGCAGGCAGTTGCTTCGCGCCGCCGGGGAGATCAAGGCGCTTGCGTACGACTCCCCCAACGATGCCAAGGAGTTGGTAAGCCAGGCTGAGGCAAAACTCTTCGGCGTTACCGAGGGTACTGTTAGCTCCACCTTCAAAGGAATCGCAGAGCTCAACGCTGAGGCTATTGAAGAAATAGTCAAGATGTCCCAGCGCGATGACTCCATGCAAGGCGTTCCAACGGGCTTTAAGGATATCGATAAGCTCTTCAACGGCCTTCGCGGCGGTGATCTGATCATTCTGGCCGCCCGTCCTGCTGTTGGTAAGACTTCGTTTGCAATGAACTTGGCAACCAATGCCGCTAAGTTGGGGAGCACGGTTGCCCTGTTCAGCTTGGAAATGTCATCCGTTCAGATTACTCAGCGCCTTCTTGCGGCGGAGTCGGGCATCGAGCTTCATCGCATGCGCGGTGGCTTTTTGAAGGACTCGGACTGGGAAGATCTGGTGCGCGCTTCCGGCTCGCTTTCCAATTGCGACCTCTACATCGACGACTCCCCTTCGCTCACGCTCACCGAGCTGCGCACGAAGGCGCGTCGTGAAATGCGCGACATCGAGCGCGGCATCATCATCATCGACTACTTACAGTTGATGCAGCCTGTTATCCCTCATCCCAACAACCGTAATCAGGAGGTCGCTGAGATCTCCCGTGGCTTGAAGGTTTTGGCAAAAGAGCTTAACGTCCCCATTCTTGCCTTGTCCCAGCTTTCCCGTTCTGTCGAGACGCGCGGCGATAAACGCCCCATGCTCTCCGACCTGCGTGAATCGGGATCCATCGAGCAGGACGCCGACATCGTCATGTTCATCGATCGTTCCACTTCCGAGGCCGAGGCCGAATCGGACAAACGCCCTGATTGGGGAACCGCGGAGCTTATCGTTGCTAAGCATCGTAACGGTGCAACCAAGGACATCAAGCTCACCTTCATCCCCGAATTCACCAAGTTCGGCGATTTCTTCGACGACTCGAATTACTAGGATTCAGTTATGCCGCGCCAGATCACCTTCATCCATGCAGCCGATCTGCATATCGGTGCGCCCTTCAAAGGTTTGCGCACCTCGTCGGAGCAATGGTCTGAAAAGATGATGCGCGCCGTGGCCACTGCGTTCGAGCGGATCGTCGACCTGGCGCTTAACGAAGCAGTGGATTTCGTGGTGATGCCAGGCGATTTGTTCGACAACTCGCATCCGAGCTATCGCGATTTCAGCATGTTCGTAGCGGGGATGGAGCGATTGAACCAAGCTTCGATTCCGGTTTATTTTTGCAATGGAAACCATGACCCTTATGTGAGTTGGGATGATGATTATTCCGTCCTGCCCGCCAACATGCATTGGTTTTCCACTGAGAAAGCGTCTTTCTTCACCTTCGAGAAAGAGGGAGAGACCCTGGCTTTACTGGGAGGTCGTGGCTTTCTGAACGCATCTTTTCCCAACGACGAGGATATTTCGGCAGGGATCGATCGCTGCTCCGCGGAGCAAGCAACCGGCAAAACCGCGCCTTTCATGGTGGGG